>NZ_AUAF01000056.1 GCF_000428585.1 Zooshikella ganghwensis DSM 15267
AAATACCGCCAGATATGTGTATCTTCATCTAGCCCAAAAAACTCGCCGATGAGCTCCATTGCAATCACTTCAGGATCAGAAAGGGAAGGCATAGTCCCTCGTTCACGTAATCGCTGGCCTTTAAGTAAATCATTAAAGGTATCATCAACCCAGCAATAAACTGCTATGATAAACTCTTCTACTGACATCCCCTGTCCCTTTGAATTTGTTTCGGCAAAACAAAGGTTGGGGTCAGGGGTTGTCATTTCAAACTAATAAAAGTCGAGCATCGCGTTAAAATAACGAATAGCAGACTTTTGTAATTTGCTAGAAGAAACTAGCCTTAAATGCCTACTTCTACTTAACACGATTTTTCAAGGTGTAGCCAATCATCTATGTTTGTTTTTTATACTACACTAGTCATTATTCAAAAATTGCCTACTTAATACTAGACTTGTTACCTTGCTATGGATATTGAGTCATAAAAGAGCTTTCATTCATACAGAATTCAATTCTTCTTCATAATTACTTCATATTATAGCTAAGTTTCTCCAAACCTATTGACAGCATGCCAGCTTTTATAACATTTTCCTCGGCTTACCTGACTGTCTAATCATAATTTATTGTTGATTTAGGTAATTATTGTTTATGCCGACTCACTTAAAACCGTCTATTATAGAATTTAGCAAGCATGCAATGTTCAAAAATAGATCATAATAACAACACAATTCACGCACCCTAAGGCTCTAGTGAATGCCCGACAACACATCGGATTGTGTTAGACACATGAATGGGAGAGCCCCAATGCATCTCAACTATCACCGCAAATACTGCGGCAAAATACAAGCTGTCATTTTTGATATGACAGGAACACTGATAGATTTTGGCGCTAAAGCCAATGGTCAAGCACTACAACAGCTTTTTAACCAGTATCAGATACAGCTACCACCCGATACTTTACTGGCTGTTGCAGACTTACCTGATTTGGCCCAACTCAAGTATCTTTTTGCGATAGAGTCTATTAAAAACCAATGGCAACAACATCAAGGTTCCCTACCTGACGAAAAACAGCTTGAACAACTGAATATACAGTTAAGAACACAGCAAATAGTGTGTGCAAGTCAGCAGCTGTCATTACCTGTTGACAGCAAAGCTGTCTTCCAATTCATACGAAAACAAGGTTATAAGGTAGGGGTTTGCACTCATTACTGTCGAGATATTGCCAGTGATCTCATTCCACAACTGGCTGAAGGAGGTATAAAAATTGACCACTGGGTGAGTGCCGCGGATGTTAGCCAACCTCGACCAGCCCCTCATCTAGCCCTTACCTGTGCTGTTGCTTTAGATATTTTGAGCGTCTCAGCTTGTGTAAAAGTAGATGATAGTCTTAAGGGTATCGAAGAAGGTCTTAATGCCGGTATGTGGACAATAGGCACGGCCATTAGCGGAGAATACAATAACCGCTCCATCAATGAATGGAACCAGCTGAGTAACACAGAAAGAGATAAAATTCGCAGCGAAGCAACACTCAGTCTTTATCGAGCAGGTGCTCATTACGTTGTAGATACTATTAGCGATATTCAGTCATGCCTGGAAGATATTGAGGCACGCCTAAAAAGAGGAGAGCGGCCCTAACAGCCGCTCGCCACATGATTTTACCTTGCGCCAGCGTGATTATTTTATCCAGTCATTCCCCCAACGCTCTGGCTCTATTTTCTTAGCGGGCACTGTACGACGCATGTTATTTGCCCGTAAAGGAGGTTGAATTGTCGTATTTTCAAGTGATTTGGTTGAATATGCAAAGATCAGTGTGGTAAAAGCAGCAGCATCAACATTGATATCAAGCGCCCGATCATTAATATTAGTGATATCATCACACGCCTGGTGATAACAGTGATCATAGGCCTTACCAGCTTCACCGCCAAAACGTCTGGCCTCTTCCTCTGTTTTTATACCTTCAGCACCAGTAAACAAGCCTCCGAAGGCAATACCTTCATTAAAAAACTCAGCATAGTCAGACCGGAAGCTGATTTCAGTGCCTCGGTAAGGTTGACCGAATAAATTAAAAAAGCGTTCAAAGGTATGTTCAATCACATCTGAACCTGGAGGCCCCTCAAGTCCAAAAGATGAGCCATCTCCATCATAAATACCATTAAAATAATTTGGAGAACCAATCATATCAAAGTTCAGATATAAGGCTATTTTATCTTTTTCTTCTTCTGTCAAGTTTTGCACATAATGTGTAGAACCAACTAAGCCTGACTCCTCAGCGCCCCACCAAGCAAACCGTAATTTATTCTTAGGCATCAGATATTGCATTTTTAACGCAATTTCCAGAATCCCAGCACTTCCCGAGCCATTGTCATTAATACCAGGTCCCTCATCTACAGAATCCAGGTGAGAACCTACCATCACCACATTATTTGGATTACCACCCTTTGATTCTGCAATGACATTGTACGTTTCGGTAGCAATACGCTTCACATTAGCCAACATCTGCAGTTGCGGACTGCGAGCATGTACCAGTGACTCTCCCACGTCATAGGTAGTAAACATAACAGGAATACCGCCACTGTAACTACTACCTAAAGTACCACTCATTAAGCCTTTACGATCTTCGGTATTTCCCTGATTAAAAATAATAACCCCTACTGCACCAGCAGCTGCTGCATTTTCAGCTTTCAAACCAAAAGCACATGCACCACGCTGAATCAACGCAATACTACCAGCTGGGAAATTATCAAAATCTTCTTTTTCACAACCACTGGTTGAATTATTATTAGGACCGAGATGAATATCAACAGGTGCTACAGGTGCAGTCACATTTCCAGGTTCAGAATGTGTCATTACTTTAAAATCAGTATCTTCTTTATAATCCTTTGAATCTGGCGCTGTTTGCACCATGGTCGATGCACCAAGCTTTTCAAATGAAGTAAACGCAAAAGGCTGAACTTTTACATCGTAACCTGCAGATGACATTAAATTAACAACATAATCTATGCTTTGATCATAGCCACTGGTACCAGATGCACGAGTACCACCATTAGCATCTGCGATCGTTTGAAACATTTGCAGGTGTTGTTTTACACCATATGCATTAACACATTCCATTAACTGCCAAGGCATACGGTTAATCGTTTGGTCACACATAGCGGCTGTTGTGCTCGTATCAGCTGTCGCTAGGCCTGACGTGCCCCCCAATATTGCAATCATTGCCGGAAGAAGTTTTTTGCGCATGATGTCCTCCATATCGTTGCGCGGATTATTTTTATTGCTCTAAATTTTTTACGGGTATATCCCTTCAATACCCACAGAGTAGGGTATATAACTTTATAGTTTTATTTTACCCTTTCAATTTATACCAGCCATACCTAACACACAATACCAAGCTAAAACTTTATTTTTCTATTTTGTTGTTTTAACATCGAACAAGTGTCTTCTACTTTAATGTTTATCGCTGTACAACAACAAGAGTTTGCATTATCGTACAAGTTTCACCCACAACCTATATTTTAAAATATTCATATTGATCACTCTCATCCTTTGTGAATGTTTTTATTGGGGATAGACTGGACTGTTAAGAACAACATCGGCAGCAAAGTCTAAAAAATGATTCGCTTAGAGAGTAAATAAAAACTAATATAAAACGCCATAATTTACACTGTATTAGTTGACCTAACAGCAGTAAATTATAATGATATAAATGTCTTGAACCAAAATTTTATATCCCCTTACCATAGGGCTTTATGCGGAACGAATCCATCGCCACAGAGCGATTGACAATAGCACTCTTATTACAACAAACGTGCTAGACACTTAAATAATAATACATATAAGGAGTCATGGATGAAGTCAGTCTATAAAAAAATTGCTGGATTAACCTTTGCTCTTTGTGCCACTTCAGCGCATGCAGGTCTGCTCAGTTTTGAAGATATTAATCCTGGTAGCAATTTAGACGTTATAAATAACTACGGTGGTTTTTCATTCGGTGGTGATGGGCCATCATTAGTATTTGACGCAAGCCAACAAGCAAATGGTTTAAAAAATGCAGCGATAGACGGTGTAAATGCTGTACTGAATTTTTCTGGCCATGATATTATCATGCGCTGGCTAGGAAACAGTTTAATTAATTTTGACGGTGGTTATTGGGTTAGCGATAGCAATGATAGCTTAATAAGCTTTGAAGGATGGCGTGATGGGCAGCAGATCTTCAACAGTGGTATGTTTACGTTAAATGATACGCAAGCAACACATATCCAGTTAGGCTGGTCTCAAATAGACCAAATTGTCATTAAAACCCATTCTCCTACAGTTTGGGGGATGGATGCATTATCCTTTACCCAAGTTCCAACACCTACAACACCTGCTTTATTAATGCTCGGCGGATTAGGTCTACTATTAAACAGAAAAAAATCTACTCGCTAAGTATTTAGCCCGACATTTTACTCACAAACTTTCATCATGGGCATATAATTTTGCCTATGATGAAGTCTTGTTTGTAAATCAAGACAGAGGTGTTTAGATACACCTATTAGAAATGGTGTTTAGCCAATAATATCAAACATCTTAATATGAAGGATAGCCTGTAATTTGCTGGATATTTTTGTATAACGGTCGTAACCTACCAAACATTTTTTTATAGACTTTACCATAAAGTGCATTATATAACTTAACATTTTCCGTATGTGGCAAAAATGTTTTATCACATCGAGTCATTGCTGCAATCGCCTCAGCATAGCTTAAGTAAACACCTAATCCAACATAAGCATTAATGGCTGCGCCTAACCCCGATGTTTCAATTGTGTGAGGCCGCTTAACAGGCAAATTAAAAATATCAGCCGTTAACTGCAAAACAGCATCACTTTGCGCCCCACCACCTGATACACGTATTGACTTTATGGTGATCCCACTACGTGCTTCAATTTGTTCTTTTCCTGCACGCAGCGCATAGGCTAGTCCTTCAACAATAGCTCGATATAGGTGCGCACGCGTATGAACATCACCAAACCCAATAATTGCGCCTTTACCAAAGGGTTGTTTCAACGCAGGAGACCAATAGGGTTGTAACGTTAAGCCCATCGCCCCAGGAGGAGACTTAGCCAATAACTCATCAAATAGTTTTTCCGCAGGAACACCAAGCTCCTTAGCACGAAGCTGCTCTTCCTTACCAAATTCTCGCTTAAACCAGCTTACCATCCAAAATCCGCGATACACCATTATTTCTGTATTATAGGCTTTTGGAATGGCTGCAGGATACGGAGGAATAAAGCGAATAGGCTCAACATACTGGTGTTGGGTTGTATTAATCGTCGCTGTAGTTCCATAGCTTAGACAGGCAATTTCTGAGGAAAATGCCCCTGCACCTAATACTTCACATGCTTTATCAGAAGCGGCAGCAAATACTGGTAATCCAGCCTTTAAGCCAATCACCTCAGCAGCTTGCGGAGACAAATGACCTAATAATGTACCTGGATCATATAATTTTGACAATTGCTGAGTAGAAACACCAGCTAGTGACCAACGCCATGACCCTTTCTTAGCCCACTGTAAACGCTTATAATCAAACGGCAAATAACCGACCATCGCTCCTGTTGAATCAACCCATTCCCCCGTTAGTTTATACAACAAGTAACCAGACAAATAGACAACATAAGTCGTCTTACTCCAAATTTCAGGCTGATGTTGCCTTACCCAGTTTGCTTGAGCTTTACTTTGTAAATACGTTAATGTTGATGACAACCCCAATAGGCCCAGGCCACATTTTAAGTAAGTTGGTAAAGGTAACAGTTGAGTAGCTCGTCGCTGATCAAGCCATAAAATAGTACTCCGTAATGGCATACCCTGCTTATCAAGAAAAACCACTGAACCTCGCTGGCAGGTTAAGGCCAGCCCTGAAATTTGTGATTGATAATCAGGGTGTTTTTGCCAAAGTTGTTGGCAAGCCGTTGACAGTTGCTGCCAAAAATAATCAGGATGCTGTTCAGCCCAGCCTGGCTGGGGTGATGTATAAGCGTGTAATGCAATTTGCTGCTTTGCCAAAAGTGTTCCGAGCTTATCAAAAACCATTGCTCTAACACTTTGCGTACCACAATCTATTGCCAATACGAACGATTCTTTTCTCATGCCTTTCTCTAATTACATGATAGAAAACAGCTTCAGTATTTTATGCACTGCTAAGAGGTTGTTGCAAAAGGCACAATGAAGTTAACTTACATTAGGTAATTGGTAAGCACGCAACCAGATCTGCTGGTATCGCTGCACTTCCTGCCGCCAGCGCAGATCATCCCAGCTTAACAATTGTTGGCAGTAGTATTTAATTTGAGGAAAATATTCATCCCCACCATTACGAAGTAATAAGCCTAAACGAGTTCGACGCAACAGTAAATCATCCAAATGTATCACCCACTCATGCATCAATATCCACTTCAACTCCGCCCATAATGTATGAGATGCACCTATGGTATTCAGCTCCTCTTTTTTCGCACAGGTAAGTAATTCATTTGCTGCTTTTCCGTAGTATCCGAATAAACGCTGCAACTGTTGTGGATTTAAGTAACGCAACCACTGATTGGAAATTGATGGTGTTCTCAGCCATGGTGATGTGTGTATGGACACTGGTTGCGCATCTGGGCAGTATTGGGCAACTAACGTCATAACCTCCTCTGCAATTAAATGAAAGGTTGTCAGCTTTCCACCACTAACCGAAATAAGCCCTGGCTCTTGCCAAATCATATGATGTCTAGACTCTTTAGAAGGCTTCCGCTGTCGTTTTTGACTCAATACTGGTCGAACCCCACTCCAACAACTTAATACATCACTTGCCGTAAGCTTCGCATGAGGAAACTGGCTATTAGCCGCTGATAGTAAATAATCAATTTCTGTTAATGATATTTTTGGTTCTTTATCAAGTTTTTGGGACTCATCGAGATCCGTTGTACCAACAATCGTTGCATTATTCCAAGGATAAATAAAAACGGGACGATGATCTTGAGGATGAAAAAAACTGACCACAGCGGGAACAGGCAATCGCCAAGCAGGAAAAGTCAAATGACTTCCTCGTAAAGGTCTTAGCGTTAATCCCGGTGCTAATGACGCTAGTTTATTACTCCAAACACCTGTCGCATTAACCACGACCGTGGCCTCAAGTACTGCCTGCTTATTGGCTTCAGTACAAACTTTTACACCCACAACCTGATTGTCTCTATACACCAGCTCATCAACACGCGTATAGCTTAACAGCTCAGCCCCATCATTTTTGGCTTCTTGCAACACACGCATAACCAGTCGTGCATCATCAGTTAGAGCATCTTGAAAACCTGAACCACTCACACAAGCCGACGATACACAAGGCAGTAATTGCCGTATTTTTAATTTATTAAACCACTGACGCGTTCGATACCCAGCTAATCGATCATAACAAGTTAACAATAACTGAAAGGCATGATGTGTAGGCCATTGCCATGGCTTATGCAGCATTAAAAAAGGTATGAAGTTGACAAGTCCAGGTAAAGATTGTTGCAACCATTCACGCTCGTTAATCGAGTCTCGTGCTAACTTCCAGTCTCCACTTCCCAAATAGCGCAAACCTCCATGCACCATACTTGAGGAACGACTCGATGTGCCCCAAGCAAAATCACGCTGCTCAATCAACAAGCAGCGTAACCCTTGTTGTGCCGCTGCACGTAAAATACCTGCTCCTGTAATACCTCCACCAACTACGATCACATCCCAGCTTGGGGTGGAAAGTTTTTTTAAATAATCAGGCGACAACATCTGTAGTGTCCTTGAGTACATGGGATAAATCACCAGATGCTGTTGGACCAGTTGCTGTTAGCAAAGTATCGAAATTTGGTGGTAATAAGTTATGGGCACATAGTCTTGCATTTGGGTCAAAGTGCTGACATAACGCTGAAATAGCCTTCAACTGTTGTTCATCTTTTGTTGAAGGTAGAAATGTACGGTGATCAACTCCCACTCCATGATGATGACTGACGGTCCCGCCATGCGTTACAATGGCTTGCATTACTGCCGCTTTCAATTTTTGCCAGCGTGCTAAAGTAATGTCATAGGTTTCTCCAAGTCGAAATACAAATGTCGTATACAAACTTGCGCCTTGGGCATAGCAGTGAGAAATATGGGTAAAAACATGCACCTGCTCAGCAGCATCGTGTAAAGCACTACGAAGCGCTTGCTCCATCGCTTGACGTAATGAATCAATATGTAACCACTGAGTCGCTGTTTCTACCGTATCAACACCATAGCCTGCTTGCCATAGGGTCTCTCGCAAATAAGGATTTCGATAACGATGGCGTTGCCATTGTTGGCCAATTAATTGCCCAGTATTAACCCCACCATAAAAACGACTGATGCGACGTAACTGCTTCCAGGCATGATGACATTGCGCTTTTTCCCCAGAAACACCAACTAGTAACTGGCACCGCCCTGCTTTAGCTCCTCGCATTACAAGTAGTTTTTCTAACCAGCGAATTGCATTTTGTTTGTCCGATAGCCGCAAAAAAGTTTCCGTCTCTTCCGGTGCACTCAGCCTTAGCATCGATAAAGGTATACGTTGTTGTAGCGCTTGTTGACAGGCTGCAATACCTGCCTGCCAGTCAGGGAAAAATAATCCATAAAATGCTTCAAACCGAGGTAGTCGGGAAATATTAACAATCACCTCAGATAAAATGCCTAAACGCCCTTCTGAGCCCAAAACACATTCTTTTAAATCAGGACCAGCAGACTCCGCAGGAAATGGACGTAAATAATAACTACCCTGGAATGTTTCTAAACGACCGCCAGCAAAGAGCGTTTCAATGCGTCCATAACCCAAAGATTGCTGACCACTTGAGCGTGTGGCGACCCACCCACCTAACGTTGAGTATTCAAATGACTGAGGAAAATGTCCCAACGTAAAACCATGAGCCTGTAGCTGAGCTTCTACTTGTGGACCTGTAGTCCCTGCACCAAATGTTGCTAATAAACTTTCTTTATCCAGTGCAAGCAACTGGCTTAAACGAGACATACTGACAGTTAAAGTAGGTCTTGCACCTGCCTGAGGGTTAATATGTCCTACCACACTAGTACCGCCCCCATACGGAATAAGATTGCAGTCCATTTGCTCTGCCCATTCCAACAACTGAAGTATATCATCACGACTTTCTGGAAAAGCGACGCCATCAGGCACCGTTTCAATTTGTCCACTTTTTTTAGCCAGCCAGTCAGCAAAACTATGCCCTCTGGCATAACATGCACGAACCTCTGGGTCTTTATTAACTAAAGAATGATTAGCCAAACGACTTTCTGCAACCTTGGTAGACACCGTTTCCAGCAGAGCTTCTTCAAGAGGATAACCTGGACCAATTAAATCCGCTAAATAGTGAAGTGCATGCTCAGGAAGCGGGTAGTCATGGCCTGCTTCTCCCCAACTATTCCACCTCTGCATAACGAACCTCCCTATCGATAGCTCACATCAGTCAACTAAAAGGCTTGAATAATAATGACGAAAAATAGACATAAAAGACTTTATTACATGGCCTATTCAGCTTTTTTATTGTTTTTAATATTTATAACTATACCCTTCACGAATGATTTCTAGGTTTTGTTATCTTCACTCCTCACCCCAATCACCTATTAATATAGGCTCATGGGGCTTCGTTATTCGATGGCCGCACCTAAAAACCATTCATATTGGGTATATCCATCCATTATGGGTATATGATTGTATTTTTAGTTCATAGCCAAACTAAAAATGATCTTATCATGTTTATATCTTATCTCGCTTTTGCACCATCACTCTAAATGTGTGGTTTATTCAAAATGCACCACTTTTGGATATATACTAACGGGAATAAATACCAAAGATAATGTCAAAAAATGCCACATAAAGTAACAATTGAGGCCAGCTCATTATTAGGTGAAGTGTCATGGGGTAGCTTATTACCCTACCTACATTATGCCCATCAATTAGATATCAACACCCAACAACTTTTAAAGCAGCTAAGTATTATACCTTGTACAGATACCGCTGCGCGATTTCCTGGCTGGAAGGCACAACAATTACTACTCGCATTAATCGATGAAGCAAACGATGAGCTTTTTGGACTGCACGCGGCTCAATTTATACAACCAGCGTCTTACAATGTGCTCGGCTACATCACTATGAACTGCGCCACTTTAAACGATGCTATTCTGCGAATTACACCTTATGAAAAGCTAGTAGGCGATATGGGTAGCACATCCTTAGACTACTTGCCTGATCGATTACGTATTAATTGGTCATGTATTTATACACACCCAACAATCAAACGACATATGGTTGAGCATTGTTTTGCTGCATGGACCCACTACGCTCGCTGGATTACAGGAAAGCCTGAGCGTACTCCTATTGTTGTACACTTTGCTCATAATGGCCCTGTAGAAGCCGATTATCAGGAGTACAAGCAGCTATTTAATTGTCCAGTCTATTTTAACAAGCCTGAAAATAGCCTGGATATAGCCCTTACCGATCTGCACACACCTTTACAACAAGCCAGCCCGGCATTACTGAAAACCTTGGAGCAACATGCACAACATGTCGTTGCAACGCTCACCCCCCAAGCCAACTTAACCGCACGCGTAAAAGCCATTATACAGCAACAGCTTTCTAGTCATGCCGTATTCACAAAAGAGGAGATTGCTAAACAACTGGGAATGACCACTCGGACGTTACATCGCCACTTAAAAAGTGAGCAAACAACATTTCAGCAATTACTTGATTTGGTTCGGATGGAGCAAGCTAAATATCTACTGAAAGAAAGTGCAATGACAATTCAGACAGTTGCTGAGTACTTGGGCTTTAATGAAGTACGCTCATTTCAGCGCAGCTTTAAGCGATGGACTGGCATAACACCCAGTCGCTATCGTACAGCACAAACTATCCAGTCAAAGTCGTGTAATTATTAAACAGGGTCTTGGTGAATAGTAATATCTGCATCAGGGTAATCGGCTTGAATCGCTGCTTCAACATTATCAGCAATTGCATGGGCTTGTGCTAAGGTTAAATCCTTATCCAGTTCAACATGCATCTGGATTATTGGTATCATCCCTGACTGTCGTGTCCGTAACTGATGGATACCACGAACGCCATGTACAGCCAAAGCCAAAGACTCAATATGGGTCAGGGTATAGACAGGAAGTTCACGATCCATTAATCGATTAATTGCATCCACTAGAATTTCTCTGGCGCTCATAACCATATAAATGGCTATTGCAATCGCGAACAAACTGTCTGCCTGATGGATACCCATGGCCGTTAACGCCAATGCCGCAATAACCGCTAAGTTAGTCAGCACATCCATTCGATAATGCAAAGAATCTGCTTTTATTGCAACGGAGCCAGTTAGCTTAACCGCAATATGTTGAATACCCAATAATACAAAAGTAAGCAGAATAGCAAAAATACTTACGCTAATACCAACCCATTCCGCTTCAACCACCATTGATTTCCGCCAGTGCCCTACTGCATGAAAAATCAGCACTAATGCTGATCCCATAATAAACATAGATTGAGCGAGTCCCGCTAAAGATTCTGCTTTACCATGACCAAACCGATGGTCTTCATCAGCAGGCTTCAACGAGTAACTCACTGCTCCATAATTAATGATGGATGCCATCGCATCCAGTGACGAGTCGATGAGAGAAGCCAAAATACTCACTGAGTCTGTTACCACCCAGGCAACTAATTTTACCAAGATCAGCATAATAGCCGTTACGACAGATGCTGTACTAGCAAAGCGTAACCAAAATACTTTATCGTCAGATTTAAAAATAGACATAGTTAATTCGTACTCAATCCCCAAACAACAACTCACGAGGGGTATACTTGACTCAAGCCAGCATTGCTCTCAATATAGCGCTTTTTTACAACATACAATGTGTTATAGGTGCCATTACATTATTGGTTAAACGGGAAGAGTGGTAATTAGAGCCTGCTGGGTTCTAACAAGCCAACGCTGCCCCCGCAACGGTAAACAGTCTAGGTGATAAGACCACCTAAATACCCAAAATCCACTGTGCTTACTGAGTAATAACTCATCAGCATGGGAAGGATGTGGTAGCTGTTGTTTCATATACAACAGTCTGTAAGCCCGGATACCGGCCTATAACCTACGTTAGGTGATGCGGAGGGCTTCACCCACAGGTACTTCCCTTTTCTTGGGATCTTTAACGAGCCTCTGTCAGAATGTGTATACATTACATATTATCCGACTGCTGTTACCTGTTTGCCCTTCTCAAAGCCACTCAACAGCAGTACATGGTTTTGAGAACTCAATGAATAAAATCAGCACACTCATTACAGGAATCTCTTTTTTCAGCCTGTATTATACCGCCCCTACCCAAGCAGAAGACAGTTACCACCTACCCAATATGGTTGTCACTGCTACAAAAACACCTCAAGTGATAACTGACTCTTTAGCTCCTGTGAATGTATTTACCCGACAAGATATTGAACACTTACAAGCACAGGACATATTCGATGTACTTCGACACATTCCAAGTGTAAACATTACTACAACGGGAGGTAAGGGCACAGTATCAAAACTGTTCTTTAGAGGCTCAAGTGACAAACAAGTTCTAGTGCTCGTCGACAGCATAAAAATAAATACTGCTACCAGTGGCAAAGCATCTTTATCCTCAATTGATATTAACCAAGTGGAACGTATAGAAGTTGTCAGAGGTCCTCGCTCCGTGCTATATGGGTCAGAGGCTCTTGCCGGTGTCATCCATATTTTCACACAGCAATACAGCGAAAAACCCATAGAACCTTCTTTTAAGGTTGGATTTGGCTCTCATAAAAGTGAGCAATATATGACTGGGATAAAAGGTAAGCAGGGAGATGCCTATTATGGGCTAAAAACGAGCTACTATACGACAGAAGGCTTTAACCGTTGGCATGGTGACTTAAGTAATGAAAATGATGGCTATCGCAACAAGTCTTTTACAGGGAATATTCAATATCAGCTCAATAATGATAGCCAAATAGCCCTGCAGCTCATGCGTCAAAAAGCTGATGCGGAGTATGACAATGCTTATCTAGTAGATAGCCCAGTTTATACCGAAACCACTCTCGAAACAGTTAATACAAATTATAGCCATCAACTTACTCAACAATGGGACATTAAAATCAGTGCTGGCCTTACCACCGATAAATCTGATGACAGGACAGATCATATTGGCCGTAACTTTTTGTTAGAGTCTAAACGTCGAGCATTTAACTGGCAGAATAATATACAACTGTCTCCAGTCCAATTAATCACCTTCGGCTTTGATTACAGTGATGATCATTTAAGCTCAACAACTAGTTATGATGAAGATGAACGTGAAAACCGTGCCTGGTTTATTCAAGACCAGTTACAACTTGGCAAACATGAAATCCTGCTGGGTTTTCGTCAAGATGATAATGAACAGTTTGGCAAGCACAACACTCGAAACCTTGCTTGGGGTATGCCAATTAACGATACTTTTAAGGTAACAGCCAGCTACGGTGAAGCATTTGTAGCACCATCTTTTAATGACTTATATTATCCTAACTTTAGTAATCCTGACTTAAATCCCGAACAAAGCAAACACTATGAATTGGGTTTACAAGCAGATTTTGGACATACTCAGTGGCAAATGAACGTGTTTAAAACTGACATTGACGATATGATTATTTTCCAAAATAGTAAACCTGAGAACAGCGAAAAAGCGCAAATTAAAGGCGTAGAGCTTGCTATCAATACCCTATGGCAAGGCTGGCAAATTGATAGCAACTTTACAATTTTAGACCCTGTTGACAAAAACACAGTTACTGACGGCCAAAGCAAAGAGCAAACCTTACCTAACCGAAGTCGTAGACAATTTTCCATTGTGACCCATAAAAACTTTGGGCTATATAGCCTAGGTTTTGAATGGCAAGGCCAAAGTAAACGTAAAAACATAGGTTCGGACAACGTAACGCTACCTGGTTATGCAACCGTAAACCTAGTCCAGGCTTATGCACTGACAGATGAAGTCAGTATTGAGTGGAAAATAAATAACCTTTTTGATAAAGACTACGTAGAGGATTTAAATAATAATATTCCTTACGAAACCGATGGTATTAATACCTTTATCTCTTTAACGTATCGGCCCAACCTTTAAACAACTGACGCTAAACTCTTATGACAAATAATGAGCACGCGCGCCACAAGGCGCGTATGATTAAAAAAAAACAACATATTGACCAACGTATTGCAGCGGCCAATGAGTCCCGCGGCATCATTATTGTCTTAACCGGTAATGGTAAAGGAAAAACAACTGCCGCATTTGGGAATGTAGCACGGTGCATAGGACATGGTTATCACACAGGTATAATACAGTTTATTAAAGGTGACTGGCCTTGTGGTGAACGTCAACTTTTAGAGCAAACTGGGCGCGCTACCTTTCATGTGATGAAAACAGGTTTTACTTGGGAGACTCAAGATAAAACAGTGGATATCGCTGCTACACAAGAAGTCTGGAAAGCAGGAAAAGTAATGCTAAGTGACCCTAACCTACGGCTTGTTGTCCTTGACGAAATGACTTATGTGCTACGCTATGGCTACTTAGCAATAGAAGAGGTTATGAGTGCATTACAGCAACGTCCAGCCATGCAGTCGGTTATTATTACCGGAAGAGGTTGCCCTCAAGCGTTAATTGACATAGCTGATACAGTAAGTGACATTCAGCCCGTTAAACATGCTTTTGATGCGGGTATTCAAGCACAAGAAGGTATTGATTGGTAAGTTAAGACAATGGAAGCTTTTTATTACTCGCCGATTTTTACGCCAGTTAATTTCTGACAAATTGTTTCCATTGCAACTAAAATACGAGGTGTTTGTCGTAAAAATTGGTCCGGATTAACCGTTATTATTCGTTTTTGTTGAACGGCTTTTAAAGTCTTCCAACGCCCTGTTAATTGCTTTAAAAATAGAGGATCAGTAACTATTAACCAATCAGGTTGATGTGCAAGAAGCGCTTCAAAATTTACTTGAGGCGCTATAACTTTAGCATCATAAAATATGTTTTCACCACCGCACAATGAAACAACTTCAGACGTTAAGTGTTGTCCATTCAGTGTTTGAATTGGATTAATATTTAATAATATAGCGACTTTTTGTTTTAAAGATTTCGACTTAACCTGAGATGCTAACTGCTGCCATCGCTGTTTAAACGCTAAAGCAGCTTGTTTTGCTTCAGACTCATGAGCCGTTATCGAACCAAACCGAATCAACTCATCTTCGATAGCTTGTAATGTTTTCGGTTCTGAAAAAATAATAGGTATACCTAACTGCTCAGCCTTTCCCCCAAGTAAGTGCTTATTTCCACTCCCCCAAGCAATAATCAATTGCGGCTGAACTGCAAAAATTTGTTCCCAATTAAGTAAGTTATAAGCACCAATAATAGGTTTTTTTTGTGCATCTGGAGGAAAATCACTACCATCAATTACACCAACAATATTCTCTCCAGCTCCAACAGCATACAATAGCTCAGTGATATGAGGAGCCAAACTGATCACACGTAGTGACTTGTTTTCCACTTCGCTATGATCATGTCCTTGTGCTACTGAAACTGGAATGAATGAGATCAGCAAAGCCCAAACTAACAAAGAAAAATGCAACTTGAACAAGCGATAATTTGTTACTCTGAAAGCCATGTTGATAATTGCACCTCATCAAAAGGCCAAAATAGTTTTTTTTCTCTGAGTTTATCTTCCAGTACTGGAATATGTACACCATATAACGCTATTAACTTGTCGCATACAGCAATATCAACAATCTCTATATCTATGCTTGATATATGAGAAGTTGAGTTTATCAAACATAATGCCTGTTCACACAGGTGACAACCTTCTGTAGAGTAAAGTATTAGCTTTCGTTTTGTCATACATTTAAGCTCGATAAATATACCTATGACGAAAGGTTTTCAGAGGTTTAGGCAAATCCTAAATGCTTCATGACAGGTATAAGTTATAAATCAAGTGTTTTATAGCATATAAGTAACCGCTCTTGCGATATTTTATTGATAAGAACTTATAGGTACTTCTAAAAATACCCTTTTTTCGTGATAGCGGTGTCAGCACGGCACTCATGAACCCGCTAACATTTATTAAACTTAAGGCTGCTATCATTAAACATGCAGTAGCATGTTTAGCCATTTTGTAAAAGCAACTATAAAATAAAAGGCATAAAAAAAACCCTTAAACAGGGCTTTTTTTGTAGTGATGAAGCAAGCTAGTTTGTAACAGCAGCGCTACAACGACTAGCTTCGTTACGTTCACTTAAATCGAACTTAAACGCAAGAAAGACGATAACAAAGTCGATCAATGCTGTACCTAAAAATCCAACAATAGACTGAATTGATGCATAGTTCTGTGGACTCATCAGATAAGCACCAATATTTGCAATTCCGAAGAGAAACCAAGTCATTTTACTGACCCCTTTTCCTGTTTTGCTTTTTAACAGTGCAACCAACTGAATCACTGTAGCGGCAGGAAAAATGATCATTGGAAAAAAACCAGCAATGGTAACAATGATCTCAGGCATAATATGTCTCCAACTACTGCTTAACTAATAACTACTTGGCAAATCAGTATTTACCGCCCCCTGTCCTGGAACGGTATCACTTAAATTTACTTAAACGGACTAACCAACCCTCTACACCCTCTTTAATGGGGCATTAGTAGCGGATTATACTGCAACTGGCCTTATATAAATTGATACTCGTCAGCAAACTTCTGCTATTTGGAACCTAGTTCACTTACTGAGATAAATTGCATTAACTTATGGTATTAGACCAAATAGCCCACTTCTCAGTCAATCGGCGAGGGATCGCCGATTGTCATTATGACACGCTCCCTGCAAATCAGTTTCGATGGCAAAGTCGCCAGCAGCGGTGAATTTTAGGGTTTCGAGCAAAGTCAGGGTCTATCGTCTTGCTAGATATTTCTTCTACCTCAAACCGATAAAGCAGCTGATCCACAAACTTAAAGCGCCTGAAGTTGTTAGAAAAATACAGAGTACCTTGCTTGTTCAAACGAGACATAGCCAGCGTTAATAATTTCTCATGATCACGCTGAATATCAAAATCTTGTTCAATACGCTTTGAGTTTGAGAATGTAGGAGGATCAATAAAAATGAGGTCGTATTGAGTGTGGTTTTGCTCCAACCATTTTAAGCAGTCAGCCTGGACCAACTGATGCTGCTCCCCTAACCCATTCAGGGCAAAGTTTTTTGTAGCCCAGCCAATGTAAGTCGGAGACAAGTCCACACTGGTTGTAGAAGCAGCCCCACCCAGTGCCGCATGAACGGACACAGATGCAGTATAACAATATAGGTTCAGTACACGCTGACCTCTTGCCTCAGCAAATATTTGTCGCCGCATCGGCCGGTGATCCAAAAACAGTCCAGTATCCAGATAATCTTTTAGATTAACCAAGAACCGAGCCTGATATTCAGTGACAGGAAAGAAGTCACCGGTTTGATCATGTTGCTTATATTGCTGAGTTCCTTTTTGCTTTCGACGCTGCTTAAGCACAATTTGGTTACTCGCAACACCTGTTACATCCGGTAGAACACTCAAAGCATCCAGCAAGCGCTGCTGTGCACGCTCAGGATCAACACTGGCGGGAGGAGCATACTCCTGAACATGAAGCCAATCAGCATAGCGGTCAATGGCAAACGCATACTCAGGCATGTCAGCATCGTAGATTCGATAACAATCAACATTCTGTTGTTTTAGCCAAGGTTTTAGCTTTTTAATATTTTTACGAAGCCGATTAGCAAACATTGTTGCTCCTGCAGAAACAGGTGCTTCTACATAAGCTTCACGGCTGGGTTGAGTCTGCCCTTCTGCGTGTTTATGGGCTTTTACTACATACTCTGGTGAAACATCAAAGGTCAACAGCTTACAAGGCAAGGCACCATTAAAAAATGAATACTGACGCTTAGCTCTTAGTCCCATTCTTTTCGCCAGTTCAGGGTTGCCAGTAATCAGTCCTGCATCCCAGCCCATACAATGCTCTCTTAGCTGGGTTCCTAAGTTTTGGTACAAATAAAGTAGTGTGGCATCCTCTCCTAAACGCTCTCCATAGGGAGGATTAGTGACTAAAAACCCCTTTCCTAAGTTGCCAATAACTTGCGGTAATGTAGAAAGATCTTGGTGTTTAATTTGGACTTTATCTTGTAAACCTGCTCGGTGGATATTGTTACATGCTGCTTTAAGCGTTGCTTGATTAGTTTCTAATCCAATAAACTCAGGTAGTTCACGTTCAAGGCCCGCAGCAAAGCGATCTTGAGCTTCAGTGACAATTTCTCGCCAGTGCAGAGGAGTATGTCCATACCAACGGTTAAAACCAAAATACTGACGATTCAGCGCAGGAGCTCGATCCATAGCCATATGAGCAGCTTCAATTACCAGTGTTCCAGCACCACACATAGGATCAATCAGCACTGGGTATTCTTGCCAGCGGTTTGGCCAACCTAGACGATACAAAACGCCTGCCGCTAATGTTTCTTTGAGTGGTGCTGTCCCTGCTTGTAGTCGATAGCCCCGTTGGTGCAAACTGTCACCTGACAAGTCTAGAGCAATAATAACGTGATCACGCTTAAGATAAGCATTAACTCTTAAATCTGGCTGTTTAATCTGAACCGTGGGCCGCTTTCCTGTTTTAGTCCTTAAGAGGTCGACAATGGCGTCTTTAACCGTTTGTGCGCCAAATCGAGTATGTCTGATTGCATTTGAAGAACCAGAAAAGTCAACCGCTAAGGTTCCTGTTGGTGATAGATGATCTTCCCAGGGCACTTGTTGTACCAATGCGTATAAGTCATCAGCACGTTCAACTTTGCCTTGAACCAAAGGAAGTAGAACCCGGTTAGCAAGACGACTCCACATGCAAATACGGTAGACATCCAGCATTGCCGCTTTGAATGTCACGCCGGCAACGGTTTCTTTAACTTCTCGCCCTCCTAGCGACTGAATCTCTTCAGCTAACAAACCCTCCAAATGCTTTGCACATGTTACAAAGCAGTCAACTATCGTATTTGCCATAGTACGTCATCATCTGAGCAGGTAAAAAAATCCGGCTATTCTAGCGGATCTACGATGAATTCAAAGCATAATCTTCATTATTGCTTATTGTTACCTGTATTGATTTACTTCAATGAACTAAACTCATATAGAGAAGATTAATAAAAGATTAATTATCTATAAATAATGATTTCTTAACTTTAAGAGTGCTATCCGCTATTACTCTAACTGAGGTGTGTGTTAAGAGGGGTCATTAACCACCAGTTTAATGTAAGCATTCCTTTTGCAAAATACTTACTACTGTAATCATTCAATTCACTCATTAAAGCCAGTGAGGCGATCTGGATTATGAAAAGACAAAAAAGAAGTAGAGAAGAAAGGGCTTTCCAAAAAGGGTATCAATCAGGCGTCACAGGAAAACCTAAAGAATCCTGTCCACACGATCAACTCAATCAACGACAAGCATGGCTAAGCGGCTGGCGCGAGGGACGAACCGATAGCTGGGATGGCTATACCGGTGTATCTGGCATTCATAAACAGCAGCAGCTCCACTACAGTTAGACTACCTCCTCTTACACTTTTAACACACCAACAAACCAGGGCCTAAGTTTTATAGGCCCTGTCACATATCAACTCAAGTTTCTTTTTCGAGTGACTTTTTAATCTCTAATACACAGTCCCTGATTAGAGTGGGTCCCTGGTAGATAAATCCAGAGTAAATTTGCACGATATCTGCGCCAGACTTAATTTTTTGTACTGCATCCTCTGCACACATAATTCCGCCAACCCCAATAATGGGGAAATCTGGCCCTAATTCAGACCGCAAAGCACTAATGACCTTATTTGACACTTCCTTTAATGGAGTGCCACTAAGTCCTCCCGTTTCTTGCCCATGCTTATAGTCAGAAACCTGCTGTTTATCTATCGTCGTATTCGTTGCAATGATGCCATCAAAACCTTGATCACAAACGGCATCTGCCACTAACATTATCTCATCATCTGTTAAGTCAGGCGCTATCTTAAGGGCTAATGGACGATAACAGCCATAGCGTTTAGCAAGCGTTTGCTGCTCTGTTTTTAAGCGGGATAACAGCTGTTTTAATGAGTCTCCAAACTGTAACGTTCTTAGACCAGGGGTGTTAGGTGAAGAAATATTGACCGCAATATAGTCAGCTGCAAGATATACTTTGCGTAAGCAGGTTAAGTAGTCTTCATTTGCTTGCTCGACAGCCGTTGTTAGGTTTTTTCCTATATTAACCCCAACGATTCCTGAGTACTTGCGACGAACCACTTGCTCAACAAGGTGGTCAACACCTTTATTATTGAACCCCATTCGGTTGATGATGGCCTGTTTCTCAGGTATTCGAAATAAACGTGGACGCTCATTTCCTGGTTGAGGTTTTGGGGTAACCGTACCCACCTCGATAAAACCAAATCCCAAATTGCCTAACCCATCAAGACAGTCTGCATTTTTATCCATACCTGCAGCAAGCCCCACAGGATTTGGGAAAGTTAACCCCATGAGCTTAACAGGGCATTCGGGTATTTGAGGCATAAAAAAACGGGTCAAACCTAGTGTTTGACCCGTCTTGATGGCAGTTAAACCAGCATCATGAGCTAGTTCTGGTGGTAATGTAAACAATAGTTGACGCAGTAAGTGATACACAGGCTGGACCCTTTACTCCATAGTTGCAAGTTGGCGCAAAATTATACCCTGAAAACTCACTGCCGCTAAGGTTATTCTTCTATCCCCTCCTTACTAAGAGGTCGGTGTAATACAACAGGTACTCCTTGACGGCTTCGGCGACGCATATTGAGCACCTCCACGCCAAAGGAAAAAGCCATAGCAAAGTAGATATATCCTTTAGGAATGTGAAAATCCAAACCTTCAGCAACCAGGGTCGTTCCAATCAAGACCAAAAAGCTTAATGCAAGCATTTTAATACTGGGATGGCGATCGACAAACTCACTGATTGATTTTGCTGCAACCATCATCACAATGACCGCAATCACAATAGCAATAATCATTACTTGAACATGTTGAGCCAAGCCTACAGCGGTAATGACTGAGTCAAATGAAAACACTATATCAATCAAAGCAATCTGGATCAGCACACTTAAAAAACTAACTTGCTGTTGCTTTTGCTGATGACTTTCTGGCCCTTCAAGTGAGTTATGGATCTCAAAGGTACTTTTTGCAATCAGAAACAGCCCCCCAGCCAGTAATATGAGGTCTCGCCCAGAGATTTCCTGTGACATCACCGTAAAAAGTGGTGCTGTCAGTTGCATAATCCAGGTTAAAGACAACAACAATCCAATTCGCATAACCATGGCAAGTGATAGGCCAATTAACCGCCCTTTTTGCCGTTCACTCTGTGGTAAGCGACCAACCAAAATGGATATAAAAATGATGTTATCTATACCCAGAACTATTTCGAGTGCTGTTAGCGTTGCTAAAGCGATCCACGCTTGAGGATCAAAAAGCCATTCCATATTAAACCTTACAGTGGTGACATTGATTAAAAGGACGTTCTCCAGTATAGAAGTGTCAGCCTATCAATATGATGTACGTCAAAATAACCGCTTAAAAACGTCAGAATTATAGAAGTAAATTGACAAGAATCCATCTTCACATGACATTTATGAGGTCTTTAACCGAATTTCATTTATGTGAAATCACGCCCTTCTTTTAAATCATTTGAGTCACCAGGATTTACAGAGTAGGTGCTTGCATTTTCGTTCAAGTGATGGCAATCTGTGACGGTAATAACAGTTAAATCAATAAGTTGGCTTAAAACTATAATACACAAGGGGCTTAAAGGCCCTTTTTCATTTTTACACATTCATACAAACCGTATTGAGTGTGTTTAAACTATTGTTTTGCATACCGAAAATAAGCAGTTGATTTGCAATTGCTTGGTAAAGGGTATAGTAGTAACGAATGATGGTTTTGATCACAACATCATGGCTAGTGAAACGTTTGATTGATAATAGTCAGAGCATTGAAACAAACTACCGTGCTAAAAGTTTCTTGCCATTGTTGAGCTTAAATAAGGCTTCAAGGCACCAGGCTACTGATCTAAAAACCATCTTTTATTGATAGTCATTGGTAAACTGCTTATTTGCTTTAAAGCTTATCTAGCAGATTATCAGAGGGTTTTGGTATGAATGAAATTCCCCATGATACACTCATGGCTATGAAAGCAGCTGCCAAACAAGCTGCAGCAAATGCATACTGTATCTATAGTGACTTTCCTGTAGGTGCAGCCCTTCTCACTAAAGCCGGACAAATAATTCCTGGCTGCAATGTTGAAAACATTTCTTTTGGCCTAACCAATTGCGCAGAGCGTACAGCCATCTTTTCAGCTGTTTCACAAGGACTAAAAAAAGAAGACCTTGCAGGTTTGCTGATCTACATGCCTGGCAATAAGCTTTACTCACCTTGTGGAGCCTGCCGCCAAGTCATGGCAGAGTTTTTATCTGAAAGTGCTCCTATCTATGCAGCATGCGATAAAAAAGAAGAAACAACGCTATGGCAAATGAGTGAGCTACTGCCTGCTAGCTTTAATTTCTAAATGCATTTCTTTAAACAGCACTGAGAAGAATATCTTTGTGATTTTCTTCTCAAGATTTAAGGTTGGGCTACCCATTTTTATAAGATGGCTATCGCTTTTATTGCCCTAAAAAATGTAAATTGATCCAGGTTAAGCAGAGATAAAAAAGCAAATAAAATTACTTCTATAGTTTTTTTCGATTTGTAATAATCGGTGCCAAATAATATTAAAGCAGTAAGAGGTTTATGCTCCATGGAAATTTTAATCAGTCTATTAGGGATCGTTACCCTGCTTGGGATAGCTTTCCTACTCTCAGATAACAAAAAAGCGATTAATCCACGCACTGTTGCCGGTGCATTCTTGCTCCAAGCAGGTTTAGGCGCTTTTGCGCTTTATTTTGATGCAGGTCGTAGTGCAATCGAAGCACTTGCCAGTGGCGTTAGTAAACTTTTTGCTCATGCAGATGCAGGGATCGGCTTCTTATTTGGTAGCTTAATAAACCCTGGTGCAGGCGACTGGGGCTTTTTATTTGCTATCAAAGTCTTGCCAGTCATCATCTTCTTTTCATCTTTAATCGCTGTTCTCTATCACCTAGGAATCATGCAGTTAGTGATCCGTGTAATTGGTGGTGGAATTCAGAAGTTGCTTGGTACCAGCCGCTCTGAATCTCTCTCAGCAACAGCCAACGTTTTTGTAGGTCAAACTGAAGCACCTTTGCTTGTTCGTCCTTTTATTTCACGTATGACCCAGTCTGAACTATTTGCAATCATGGTCGGTGGCCTTGCATCTGTTGCAGGTACTGTATTATTTGGCTATGTCAGCATGGGTGGTGATCTTAAATTCCTACTGGCTGCCTGCTTTATGTCTGCTCCTGGTGGTCTGCTGATGGCTAAAATTATTAAGCCTGAAGTTGAAGAGCCACACCAAGATATTCAAAGTGCTATTGATGATGATCCAGACCAACCAGTGAATGTTATTGACGCTGCCGCAGTTGGTGCATCTAATGGTCTTAAGCTATGTGTTAACGTAGGTGCAATGCTGATTGCATTTATAAGCTTAATTTCCGTACTTAACGGAATTACAGGTTGGACAGGTGAATTATTTGGTATAGCAGAATTAACCATTGAGAAAATTTTAGGCTGGGTTTTCTACCCCATTGCTTTCATCATTGGTACACCTGCTGCAGATATTACGCAAGTTGCCTCGCTAATCGGTCAGAAAATCATTGCTAATGAGTTTGTTGCCTTTATGTCTTATGGCGAACTTATTAAAACTGGTGGGCTGACAGAGCAAGGACAGGTAATTGCCAACTTTGCGCTGTGTGGTTTTGCCAACCTATCCTCTATTGCCATCTTACTAGGAGGCCTTGGTGCCATGGCACCTAACCGCCGTCCTGATATTGCACGCTTAGGATTAAAAGCCGTTGCTGCAGGTACTTTATCGAACTTGATGAGTGCGACCTTGGCAGGCTTATTCTTTATGCTTTAGGCATTATTGCCCAATCCAGCAACACCTACCTTTGGTAGGTGTTGCCATTTTGAAAGCCTGAATTTTTTTGTAATCATGCCAATAGCACGATTTCTCTTCGAGATTTTTTTCTTTTGCTATTGTTTACATTAAGGCTTTTTTCGCATTAAAAACTATCTGTTATAAATAGTGTTTTTTTAACCTCTTTTTTTCCTGGCATTTCGCCTTAAAAGTTTTTGAATGAGTGAGACTTATGGAAAATATTAAAGATGCTGCACTACGTGCTCTTCAACTCATGGACTTGACGACACTTAACGATGATGACACTCAAGAAAAAATCATCTCTCTTTGTCAGTCAGCCAAAACGCCTGTCGGTAACACAGCGGCTATTTGTATTTATCCTCGTTTTATTCCTGTTGCAGCCAAAACATTAAAATCACTAAATGCAGACGCAATTAAAATAGCAACTGTTACCAACTTCCCTGCGGGTGGTGATGATGTTGAAATCGCTGTAAAAGAAACAGCGGCAGCTGTTGCTTATGGAGCTGATGAAGTTGATGTTGTTTTTCCGTATAAAGCATTAATTGCAGGCAATGAGCAAATAGGTCATGACTTGGTTGCTGCCTGTAAAAAAGCATGTGGCTCAAACGTATTACTAAAAGTCATTATTGAAAGTGGTGAATTAAAAGACCCAGCTCTTATTAAAAAAGCCAGTGAAATTTCTATCAGCGCTGGAGCTGACTTCATAAAAACATCTACAGGAAAAGTGCCTGTCAATGCCACCCCTGAAGCTGCTGAACTGATGCTCACAGCCATTAAAGAATCTGGTAAAAACTGTGGTTTTAAAGCTGCAGGCGGTGTTAAAGACGCAGCCCAAGCTGCCGAGTACATTGCACTTGCAGAGCAAATTATGGGTAACGACTGGGTAACACCAGAACACTTCCGTTTTGGTGCCAGTAGCTTGCTTGCAAGTTTACTTCACACTTTAGGTCATGGTGAGCAACCCACAGAATCAAAAGGTTATTAATTATGTTTTTACCTCAAGAAATTATTCGTCGTAAGCGTGATGGCAATGTACTCAGCAAAGCTGAAATTGAATTTTTTGTTAGAGGCATCACCAATGGTAACGTATCAGAGGGCCAAATCTCAGCCCTCGCGATGGCTATCTTTTTTAATGGGATGACCATGGATGAACGTGTTGCGCTCACCTTGGCAATGCGTAACTCAGGTACCGTTCTAAGCTGGGATGACTTAAATCTACCAGGACCTATTATTGATAAACATTCCACTGGCGGTGTCGGTGATGTTGTCAGCCTGATGCTTGGCCCAATGCTTGCCGCATGTGGTGGCTTTGTACCAATGATCTCTGGACGCGGTTTAGGTCATACCGGTGGTACACTAGATAAATTCGACAGCATCCCAGGCTACCAAACTTGCCCAGACAATGCTCTGTTCAGAAAAACCGTTAAAGATGTTGGTGTTGCCATTATTGGTCAAACCGCCGACCTCGCTCCAGCGGATAAGCGGTTTTACTCCATCCGCGATGTTACAGGCACTGTAGAATCTATTCATTTGATTACCGCTTCGATCCTATCTAAAAAATTAGCAGCAGGCTTAGAGGCATTAATCATGGATGTTAAAGTAGGCTCTGGCGCTTTCATGCCAACGTATGAAGACTCCAAAGCACTTGCTGAAAGTATTGTTGCAGTTGCTAATGGTGCTGGTACTGCTACATCAGCCCTTCTCACAGATATGAATGAGTGCTTAGCAAGCTCTGCAGGAAATGCTGTTGAAGTACGTGAGGCCGTAAAATATTTAACTGGCGAATATCGTAATCCTCGTCTTCATGAAGTTACCATTGAGCAGTGCGCTGAGCTTTTAGCCCTCTCAAAATTAGCGACTAACCTGGATGATGCACGGAGCAAGCTAAATACTTGCCTGGACAATGGTCAAGCCGCTGAAATTTTCGGCAAAATGGTGACAAGCTTAGGTGGACCCACAGACTTTGTGGAAAACTATGATAATTACCTTGAAAAAGCCGAGGTTGTTAAACCAATTTACGCCCCAACATCAGGTTACGTCTCTGCTATGGACACCCGAGCACTAGGCTTAGCAGTTGTTAAACTTGGTGGTGGACGGCAAAGACCCACTGACACTATTGACTATGCCGTTGGACTGACAGATATTTGTCAATTAGGCAATCAAGTCGATACGCAAACACCTCTACTTACGGTGCATGCACGCAACGAAGCTCAGTTTGCTGAAGTTCAGGAGCAAATTATTAACGCAATCACCATCAGTGATCAGCGCCCAGCAGCAAACCCTTGTGTGTATGAACGTATTACGAAGGAGGATGTGAGCAAGCAGTAGGAGATGCACGCATGAAACGAGCCATTATTCTGGTTCTTGATTCTTTTGGTATTGGTGCAACAGAAGATGCTGACAAATTTGGCGATACTGGTGCTAATACCTTGGGTCACATTGCAGCAGCCTGTGCCAATGGCCAGGCTGAAATTGAGGGCCGCACAGGCCCTCTTAAGTTACCTAATTTGTCACAACTGGGTTTAATGCATGCCGCGCAAGAAAGTGCAGGCGCATTCCCGCAAGCTGTAGAATCCCAAGTTAATATTACAGGTGCCTACGGTTACGCGAAAGAACTTAGCAGTGGTAAAGACACGCCAAGTGGTCACTGGGAAATTGCAGGTGTTCCAGTACTCTATGATTGGGGTTACTTTGAGCCAAAGGAAAATAGCTTCCCTCAAGAGCTGTTAGATGAGTTTATTGCTGAAGCCAAAGTGCCTGGCATTTTAGGTAACTGCCACGCATCAGGTACCGAAATTATCAAACGTTTAGGTGAAGAGCACCGTCAATCAGGCAAGCCTATTGTTTATACTTCTGCTGATAGCGTCTTCCAGATTGCTTGTCATGAAGATAGCTTTGGCCTGGAACGCCTCTATGAGCTTTGTCTCATAGCACGTAAACTCTGTGATAAATACAATATTGGTCGTATTATTGCGCGCCCTTTTATTGGTGAGTCACCCGAGGAGTTTCAACGCACTGGCAACCGTCGTGATTATGCTGTTCCACCTCCCTCTGCAACTGTGCTTGATAAACTTGTTGCCAAAGGTGGAGACGTTATTAGTGTAGGTAAAATTGCGGATATTTTTGCACACCAGGGCATTACCCGCAAAGTCAAAGCTACAGGTCTAGAAGCTTTATTTGATGCAACGTTAACAGAAATGAATCAAGCATCAGACCAAAGCCTTATTTTCACAAACTTTGTTGACTTTGACTCATCATACGGCCACCGTCGTGATACTGCAGGTTACGCTAAAGCACTTGAGTATTTTGACCAGCGCTTACCTGAGCTGCTTGATATTATGCAAGATGATGATGTCCTCATTATCACTGCAGACCACGGCTGTGATCCTACTTGGCCAGGTTCAGACCATACACGCGAGCACATTCCGGTTCTGGTCTATGGCAAAAAAGTTCAGCCGGGCTCATTAGGTGGTCGAGAAACATTTGCCGACATTGGTCAAAGCCTTGCGTCTTATTTTTCATTAGAGTCCATGGAATACGGAACATCTTTTCTTAATTAATTGAGGTAAAGTAGTTATGCCAACACCACACATTAATGCTAAAGACGGTGCTTTTGCTGATACAGTTTTAATGCCAGGTGATCCTCTTCGCGCCAAATTTATTGCTGAAAATTTCTTAGAAAATGCTGAACTCGTTACTGATGTACGTAATATGTTCGGCTATACCGGCACATACAAAGGCCGTCGTATTTCAGTAATGGGATCAGGCATGGGCATCCCATCTATTTCAATTTACGCAAAAGAATTAATTACTGAATATAATGTTAAAAACATTATTCGTGTCGGAAGCTGTGGCGCTATCCATTCAGATATCAATTTGCAAGATGTCATTATTGGCATGGGTGCAAGTACAGACTCAAGTGTAAATCGCATCCGCTTCAAAAACTATGATTTTGCTGCACTGGCTGACTTTGGCTTACTACAAAATGCTTATGTCACTGCAAAAGCAAAAAATTTACCTGTGCGAGTAGGTAATATTTTCTCTGCCGATTTATTTTATACTCCTGATCCAACATCTTTTGATGCTATGGAAAAATACAATGTATTGGGTGTTGAAATGGAGGCCGCAGGATTATATGGTGTTGCTGCAGAGTATGGTGCTAATGCCCTTGCTATTCTTACTGTAAGCGACCATATTCGCCGCGGTGAAGCGTTGTCTGCTGAAGACCGCCAAACTACATTTAAAAATATGATCGAGCTTGCATTAGACTCTGTTATTGCTGGCGACCAAGCATAAATCGCTTAGTTAAAATAAAAAAACCCCATTTATGGGGTTCTTGGTTTCAACTAATAAGTGCAATTCTTAATTAGCGAGTAAATCGACTCGCCACCCTAAAAACATTTCATTCGGTGATTTGAAATTCCTTGTTGCCCTCGGGCGTTCATTCAAACGATCCATTACAAACTGAATATCTTCATCACTCACTTTATTAAAATCCGTGTCCTTTGGAAAATACTGTCGTATCAAGCCATTCGTATTTTCATTCGTGCCACGTTCCCAGGATGCGTACGG
>NZ_AUAF01000057.1 GCF_000428585.1 Zooshikella ganghwensis DSM 15267
TCCTGCCGTCTATTGGCGGTTGGACGCTGTCTGATCCCTTTTACTACTTAGCAAAAGACACACAAAAACGTGCAACGTTTGTTAAATCTGCCATTGAGTTTTTAAAACAGTATCCATTCTTTGATGGTTTGGACATTGACTGGGAATTTCCTGGCGTACCTGGTGCCAACCCCAAACTGGGTTCACCTGAAGACAAAGCTGCCTTTACCGCCTTAATGCGTGATTTACGACAAGCGTTGGATGCGTTAAGCCAAGAGACGGGCAAAAAATACCAGCTCACCGCGGCAACCAGTGCTGGTCCTAAAAAAATCGATAACATTAATTACGCTGAAGTCAGTGGTTATGTCGATTACATTTTTGCCATGACCTATGACTTCTATGGTGCTTGGGACAGTACCCTTGGTCATCATTCAGGGTTATATGCCGCTCCTCACGAAAAAGTACCTGAATTTAATGCCCATGATGCCGTACAAAACCTCACCCAGGCGGGCTTACCAGGCAATAAACTGGTTCTGGGCGCCGCGATGTATGGTCGAGGCTGGACAGGTATTAAAGGTGGCCAGGACAATAATCCCTGGGAAGGCACTAACGGTAAGCCCATAAAAGGCTCCTGGCAACCTGGCGTTATTGACTACAAGCATATCGTCTCTAAGTACTTAGGTGGTACCAATGGTCAAGGCACCAGTGGCTTTAAGTATTTTTATGATGATACGGCACAAGCCCCCTATTTATGGAATGCCAGTAAAGGCGAACTGATTACTTACGACAACCCTCGTTCAGTGAAAGCCAAAGCCCAATATGTCACGGCCAATAGCTTAGCAGGGGTATTTTCGTGGGAAATAGATGCTGATAATGGTGATATTCTTAAAGCCATTCATGAAGGGCTAGGCAATAAGCCAGGTGATAATCCCAAACCACCCGAGCCGCCTACGCCACCCGATGACGGTGACAAACCTAAGCCCCCCACACCACCGGGTGATGGCGATGATGATATTCCACCTCCACCCCCTCCACCAGGAGACCCAGGTGATGGTGATATTCCTCCACCCCCACCGCCAGGCGATGATACTCCCGGCGACGACGGTGATAAGCCTGTACCACCGGCTAATAGCTGGCAAGCGGATCAAGTCTACACCAAAGGTGATCGGGTAACGTATCAAAGCAAAACCTATGAAGCTAAATGGTGGACCCGCGGCGATGAGCCCGGCAAAGATCAATGGGGTCCTTGGGAACGTTTAAATGATACTCCTGATGACCCAGATGACGGCGATGATGGTAAAGAGCCTCCAATCCCCCCCGGTGATGGCGATGATGATGGCGATAACCCCAATCCTCCCACGCCAGGGGATGGTAGTCAGTATAAAGTTATTGGCTATTACATGTTAGGGCCAGATGAAATCAACAAATACCCAAGTGTAGATTTTCCGATTAGTAATATTTCCCCGGAAAAGGCCCGCATGCTGACACACATCAACTTTGCCTTTATTGGTATCAACCAACAAGGTCAATGTGATTTGTTAGAGGGAACGGACCAAAATAAAGCATCAGAAGTATTTAAACAGTTAAATACTTTAAAACAGTACAACCCTAAATTAAAGCTGATGTTTTCGGTGGGTGGTTGGGCATTTTCGAACGATGCAAGCCCTACGGCGAATCGTTTTCGTGATGCCGCCGCATCAGATTCAGCACGCAAAACCATGGCCAGCTCATGTATCAAGCTGATGAAACAACATCAATTTGATGGCATCGATTTGGACTGGGAGTATCCACGTAAGTCAGATGCTAATAACTTTGTTTCATTACTTAAGGAGTTTAGGCAGCAAATTAATGCTCAAGAGCAAAAAGATTCTGCCGACTATCACCTGACTATAGCAGGAGCTGGAGGCGCATTCTTCTTATCCCGTTACTACGCCATATTAGACCAGGTTGTAGCACCCTTAGATTTTCTGAATTTAATGACCTATGACTTCAATGGTCCCTGGCAAGGGGTAACAAAAACTAACTTCCATGCGCACCTTTACGGCAGTAAGGATGAGCCGAAATATTATAATACGTTACGTGAAGTGCAGTTTAATCCGCCAAAAACATGGGAAGAAATAAAAAAGCTATTTCCTAGTCCCTTTGCCCTAACCGCTGACGCGGCCGTTAAACAGCACCTTATCATGAATATCCCTCGTGAAAAGATCGTGATGGGTGTACCTTTCTATGGCCGAGCGTTTAAAGAAGTTGGCAAGGCTAATAATGGGCTTTATCAGTCTTTTAATACACCTGGTGGTGATCCCTACCAAGGCGATCCAACCTGGCTCGTCGGCTGTGATAAGTGTGTGGAACGAAAAGAACCGCGTATTGCCACTTATGCTGATATTAAAAAGATGCTGGCAGGAGACTATGGTTATGAGCGTTTCTACCACCCAGAAGCAAAAGCACCTTGGCTGTACAATGCCAAACATGACTTGTTTGTGACTTACGATGATGCTGAATCGTTAACCGTCAAAACTCAGTACATAAAGCAGGAAAAACTGGGTGGTGTCATGTTTTGGCACTTAGGCCAGGATGACCAGCAAGGTACATTGCTACGTAGCTTACATAATGGCTTAAATGCGGGCACTTCTCCCGGAGACGGTGATACGCCTAAACCACCTCAACCCCCTACCCCACCAGATGGCGATAAACCAGGAGATGGTGATATTCCAACACCACCTAAACCACCAGGTGATGATGGGGACAACCCAAAGCCACCAACCCCTCCTGGCGATGGAGATAAACCACAACCACCCAAACCACCTCTTCCCCCAGGCGATGGTGACAAACCCGGTGATGGAAAGCCTCTGGCAGGTAATGTGTTTGTGGGTTATTGGGAAAACTGGAACAGCAATAAGTATGTGCCAATGAGTCAGGTGAATGAGAAATACAATGTGCTCATTGTCGCCTTTCCCAGCATCAACAGTGATGGCTCGGTAGTGTTAGGTGATAAACCCACACCTGCAGATATCAAAGCAGCACAGGCCAAGGGCAAAAAAGTCTTACTTTCTATTGGTGGCCAAAATGCACTGTTGCATCTAGACAACCAACAGCAGGAAGACAACTTTGTAAACTCATTAATCAGTATTTTTGACCGCTACGGCTTTAACGGTATTGATATCGATACCGAACATGGTCTGCTGGCTTCAGGAAGCCCAGATAAACCAACGGGTAGCGTGTTAAGAATGATTAATGCCTTAAAGCGTTTGAAAAAACACTATGGGGCATCCTTTTTAATGACCTTTGCACCAGAAACAGCCAATGTGGTTGGCGGGCTTTCTGCCTGGGGCAATGCCTTTGGTAATTATCTACCCATTTTCAATGCCTTGAAAAACGACATTAGCTGGGTACATATGCAATACTACAACTCTGGTTCTATGTTAGGGCTAGATAAAAAACCGTACCGCCAAGGCACCCAAGACTTCTTAGTTGCACTGACTGAAGCCGTCATTAAAGGTTTCGAAATTGGCGGTACAGGTGTCGACTATACCGGCCTTAAGCCTAGTCAGGTGGTCATTGGTTTACCGTCAACCCAAAGTGCTGCCCCTGCAGGTGGCTACACAGCCCCTGCGACCGTTAAAGCGGCTATTCGCTGCTTGCGTACCGGTCAGTCTTGTGGCAGCTATAAGCCCCAGCAAACCTACCCAGGTTTTCGCGGGTTAATGACCTGGGATGTTAACTGGGATTCCACCAATAATTATAACTTTGTAAATACACTACATAGCTGTGCTGTTAATAATCAGTGTCAGTAATATTGCGTTTATTTTAACTTTAATTGCCCGGCTGCTGCCGGGTTTTTTATTCGAACAGAAAAAAATGCAATGCTATATTATTAATTAACAAGAAAAAGCGTGGGCTTTTAAAAGGACTTAACTCATGCCATTGCAACCGAGAGTGCTCCATTCCTACCGCAACTACTTCCTTGATAGCACCCGCTGGGAACTGTTCTCCCCTAAAGATGATGATATTATCATTTGCTCATCCTACAAATCTGGCAGTATCTGGCTGCAATATATTATTAAAAATCTTATCAATTACCATCAAAATCAAAACTTAAAAAGTCCATTATTCCTATCCTGGATTGACTATCAAGGTAATGCTATAGACCAGTTAAAAAATTATTTAACCAAAAAAGAACGTCGTGTACTAAAGTCTCATCTACCCCTTGATGGCATACCCTATTATCCTCAGGTGAAGTATATTGTGCTAGCGAGAGACCCAAGAGATGTATGCATGTCGCTTTGGGACTATTACTCAAACCTTAGCCCAAGTTTTTTAAAATCAATTAATGAATCCATACCTTCAACTTATCAACCTCTGCCCTCCCCTCCTGGCAGTTTGAGTCAGTTTTGGCAACAATGGCTGACCAAAGGCAGCTTTCCATGGCAACATGAAGGCTATCCTTTTTGGGGAAATTTATACCATACGCAAAGCTGGTGGAGCTATCGCCATCTAGAGAATATATACTTTGTCCACTACAACGACTTATTAGCTAACCTAGCAAATGAAATAAAGCTACTTGCTCGCTTTCTTGAAGCTGGTACCCAAAAAGTTGCTCATGTTGCCCAACGCTGTACATTCAGTGTCATGAAGAAAAATGCCCAATTCATAGTGCCTGAAGCTGAGCATATTTTCACAAAAGGTGCTGATAGTTTAATTAATAAAGGCCGAAATGGCCGCTGGTTAGGCCGTTTAACTGAGGATGACTTGGCATTAGTAGAAATAGCAAAAGTAGCTAATTTAAATCAAGAATGTAGTCTGTGGCTTGAGAAAGGCCGTGCCTCACTGACTACTCAGCAACATCACAAACCTCGGGAACCTACCAGCTAACGTTTTTAGTTGTTCATTTTAATAGAGAGTCCTCAAGCGAATCGACCACTATATGAATCGCAAGCCATACTGTTTCCGTGGTACGTGACGTCCAGTCTACTCGGTGTTTGACATGGGCGGGAATATATAGGTAGTCCCCGACAGCCAGAGTGTAGGGCTCACTCTCACCTTGAAATACCACCCTTGCTTCACCTTGCAGAAGCAGTACCCATTCATCGTTATTTTGATCGTACCAGGCGCCTTTAGGTGTTGTATGTCCTTTAGATATAATCCGTTCGATAGTCACCCCTGGCTTTTCCAGTATCACTTCAAATAGCTCCTGAGGAATATCTTGAGGAATTGCCTGAAAAATATTGCCTGTCGCCACCTTGCTTACCCTCCTTAGCAATGCTCCAATATAAAAAATTGTATTACTGCTAGCCCCTTAACATAATTGCCAGCCTTATTAGCATCAAAATGTGATTATAACCAAGCAGCCCTTCCCTATAAACTTCTTATAATAGTCCTAATGCAGATACATCTTTAGCAAGTAAGATTGAGTGAATAGAGTTTAGTAAGTGGGAATACACCCTTTGAAAACACCAATATGATTTCAGTTTAGTTAATATAGATTTGTATGAACCAAACTTTACGCCACGTTTTTTATATCGATGTTCTTCGCTGTTTAGCGGCTCTTGCTGTGATTGCAATTCATGTTTTAGGGCCATTACGTGAGCTGTACAACGTCATTCCGTTACATCAGTGGCTTGCGGCAGTGGAAATCAATGCCCTTATGCGCTGGGCTGTACCCATTTTTATCATGATCAGTGGCGCTTTACTGCTTCAGGAGCAACAACCTTTTAACCTACAACACTACTTAACTCGTCGTGTTGTCAAGGTTGTCATACCTTTTCTAGCCTGGTCTGTGATTTATGCCTTAATAGCAGGTTATTCTGGACAGAATGGTTCCTTTACCCAATTTATCACTATTATCGAAAACGCTAATAATGAACCCACTTGGTATCATTTGTGGTTTTTTTATGACTTTATACCTTTATACTTCATTATCCCATTACTTGCGTTAATGATTCATAAACTAGGACACGAACGTATTAAGCTATTAATTACCGGCTGGCTATTACTAACCCTGGTCAACTGGCTTAATATCGAAACGCCTCTTCGGGTCAATATCGTCCTTTATTCAGGTTATTTAATCTTTGGCTGGTATCTTGCCAATCATACTCCAATCCATACACGCTGGCTTATCGTTGGTGGGCTATTAGCTGCAGCAACAAATCTAGTTGGAAGCTGGTATTGGTCAATGTTAAAAGATGGTTATAGTTCATTCTTTATGGGCTATAAAACACTCAACACAGTACTCATAGCAGGGATGATATTTACACTATGTAAGCAGTATAGTGAACAGATCCCCCTATACCTAAAACCAGTCATTGCTCATTTAGCCCGTTATAGCTTAGGTATTTACTTATTGCATCCAATTATTTTAATTCCCATTAGAGATTTAAATAACGGTGTTTATGACTGGTTTGGTCACAATATAGTAGCGATTCCCTTCATAACATGTATTGTGTTTATTCTTTCTTACGGTACCACACGTTTGTTATCCTCCTGGAACCTTACTCGCTGGCTTGTACCTTAATACCTTAATAAATAAAAGGACACTAAATAATGTAACGCTATATTGACTCAAAAGGAATTGAAGCTAGATTATCATAAGATAATTGTTGGTTTTCCATTCGCTCTTTATTACGCTTGATAAATGCTTTAACTGTTTCACCTAGTTTAATACCATAAGCATCACACGGGAGCTCTCTTGCTATCGAATAAGGTTGACTGGATGAATCTAAATCAATTTTTTTCAAGTCAACAAGTCGCAACCTCTGCGCTTGTTTTTTTTCATCAAGCAATAATAGAACAAAGGGCTTCAAACGTGTAGATGGCTCGCTATAGGCAATGACCCCCACTTCACCATTAGACATTTCAACTAATGCCCCTGGCGGATAAACACCAATACATTGAATGAACTCATCGACAAGCTCTGAATCAAAATGGGTTCCTTTTTCTTTATTGATTATATGTAATGCCATGATGGATGATTGGCTCGATTTATAACAGCGAGTACTTGTTACAGCATCGTAAGTATCTGTTATTGAGATAATTTTGGCATAAAATGGAATCTGGTGACTACGTAAACCTCGAGGATAACCCTTACCATTGAGTCTTTCATGATGAGCATACGCAACATCAATTGCTACAGCTTCCTCTATTCCGGCACTCATCAATAGCTTTTTTCCCAAGGTAGTGTGAGACTGCATCACTCGTAACTCTTCCAGACTAAAATTACCTGGCTTATTGAGAATATGATCTGGGATTTTGGCTTTACCCACATCATGTAATAAACCACACAAAGCTATTCTCTCAATTTCATGTTTAGGAAACCCTAAATGTTTAGCAAATGCTGCAGATAAAATACAGACATTCATACTGTGCTCTGCTGTATAGTCATCTTTATTTTTAATATGTGATAACCACTTTAGTGCATCATCATTTCTTAATATACTTTCAACACATTCGTTTACAACATATTTTGCTTCTTTAATATTAATTGCTCGCCCAATACGAACACTTTCCATAATATCCTGAGCGGTACTGCGAATATGTTGAAACTGCCTTTCTGCATATCGTAGCTCAGACTTAAAAGATACTTTATTGATATACTGAACACGTTGTTGAGGAATGCCAGTTAGTACATTTCTTTGAGATACTATCTTCGCTTCAATATATACATATTGACAACACTGAGATAGCAACTCAATCTCATCATTCGTACTAATGATAAATCCTTGTAATAAAAAAGGAGTATCAACCCACGGCCTATCTAATCGGACAACATGCATGCCAATTTCCAGCTGATCAACTGAAACTTTTTTCTCTAAGTGTTCCAACATGTTAAGTAATGGTTAACACCCTAATCATATGTAAAGTAGTCACTATGGATAATCATCACTTGTATTATAGTTACAGGAGGTAAGAACAACTCAACAAAGTTTAGTTTATTTATAACTATGACTTTTTCCTTGCAAAAAGATTCTAGATATTTTTCTGCTGTATCTTTATCAAAAAAAAACATAAAACGCATTTCAAGTCCATCGCCTGACTAAACTAATGCCCTTTTGCAACAAAAAATTCGCATAATACAATCACATTTAAAGACATATCTGTTATGGATAAATATACCATTCACGAATCATTTTCAGGGTTTATTGTCAGCGCTCTTGACCACTAAGGATGGTGGGAATGCAGTTTATGCATAATGACATGGATGTCATGTTCCGGGGGCTTCATCGCTTGACGGCCGCCCCTAAAAACCCTTCGTTTTGGGTATATTATACCAACACAATACATAAATTAATTCTTTATATTTTACAATCCATTACACGCTATTTTTACACAAAGTTTAGCTCTTTAAATATATAGAGCAACTATCTATAACTTAATAGGAATTTATAATTTACCCATAAAAAAACCACTCCATGCCTGCCACAAAAACAAAGCACAAAAATAATATACTAATCGATTCACATACATTGCACTTATGATTTATAATCACACAATACATTAAATCAATATTTTTATCCGCCGACAATACGCCACTCTAAAAGCAATTCGTAAAGGGGATAAATCATAACAAGGAGGTTATGCTAATGGCTATTGGCAAATTAAAAGAGCGTGTTTCTACACATTCAAAATTCACCTCAACTATAGATAATGTGGATGTTTATATTTCTAAAAATGGTTGTTCTTTTCGGAGCGGTGAAAAAAATATAGATTTTTCAGTATTACCTTCTTCTTTACCCTATCAGCCATTAAATGTTATACAACTTAAACCTGAACAAACCCATTTGCTACCCCAAAACCACTCTTTTGCAATACACTGCCTTACAGGAGATATTAAAATTCATGGTACAAATACGTGTATCACATTAACTGAAGGAGAATTCGTTATATGGGAATGCCCCCCAATCAAAGCAAGTGTTATACAATCATCTCGGCAGGCTCAACATTATGTCGCAATTACTGACCTACATACAGCCCCTCAATTACCAGCAAGCAACAATGAAGCTTTCAAGCTAATAAATGTTCATTCTTTCAATTACGCTCAGCGACCTAACGGCATTATTCTTAAATCCTTATTAATGGGTACCTGCTATGAGCAAACCACTGGATATGAGTATGTTGAGATGCCCCCTAATCAGCTCATCACACCACATGTTCATCCCAACTCAGATGCTATTGTCATTGTCACCCAAGGCAGTGGGCGGTTTATTGCAGGTAATGGATCAGTTCAAGTTAAAAGATGGTCACATGGCATTATTCCCAGAGGGAAATTACATGGTGTGATTGCTGATGCATATGGGATGACATTTATTTCAGTACAAATACCTCCCATAGGCGAAGATGGTTATATTTTCTTTCCAGATTTTGTAATACCAGCAGAAACAGTTGAACTTGAATGATATAAACTCAATAAATTACAGTGGGGAGTATTATTAATCCCCACACCGCTTTTTACTCATAGCACTGATCGCTTGAGCTTTCTCTTAAGTATTTTGCGGCAACCCATCCCGTAATACCTTGATAACGAATTTTACACCAGCGTGGACGCTGCTTACGTAAAGCATCCTTTTCACTTTCAGATAGTGTAGTGGCTTCCTGAAAGGTCATGCCTCCTGTACACTCAATATTGGGTAAACACTGCTCATTAGGTGGAATGGAGCCCAACTTGTTTGACTGCCAACTAGGTTGCTGACGTATATTCAAGCGATCATTTGCAGCAACACTATGTACCTCCCAAAAATCTGGACCATCCGCTTCGGCCCATACATTTAATACACAACAGAATAAACTTATTACCAGTAATACTTGCTTTAACATTAACCACTCTTTTTTCATACCAATTACTTAACCAACCTATAAGATGTCCTTAATTAAGGTATCCTTAAGATTTAATACAACCTAGGACGGCTAGCTTACAATAAAATGAAAACACCTGTACTTTACAGCCTCACAGTATGACAAATTATTTAAGCTTGCTTTTTTTTACAGTTAAAACGCTTTAACCGGTTCGTGCTGGTAAACAACAGGAGGAATCGGACACTCTAGAATCACAGCAATCACTCGCATCAGTTGTATTTCACTTAAAATAACCGATTGATCAAATGCAATACAGTCAGAACATGTTTCAATGAGGGACTCCTTGTCATCTAGTTTAAGCTGAGTACATTGCTGTAATGCCTTATACAAACGGCCAAAAGAAAGTGTTGAGGGTATTTCTCCCTGCAAAGACAACTGTTGCATTGCCGCGGCAAAGCACGTCAATTGCTGTGGTTTAGGCATTTGTGAAATCTGACAAATGGCAGCAATAATGATTTGGATATCTTCTGCAACCATAGCTAAATCAACTGACTTTTTTAAGCTGCCTGCTCGATAGGTTTCAGACCACTTATTATCATAGTGTTTAACCATGGCGAGCAGTGCCCATTCAAACAAACATAATTTACCATCCGCTTTGGCTAAGGCAAATAAACAGTTATTCAGTTGTGTGCGCTGCATAAGTGACTTTAACTTTAATACAGGCTTTGCTATTTCTAATAACGCCAGCAGATCCTGAGAGGAAAAACTAACCAAGTATGTGGCCATCTGCTGGACGGCGACTGCTGTGGTATTATCACTGTAGGCTTTTGTAATTATTGCTAACTGTTTAATTTGCTCATCTTCATCTTGGTCAAACAACAGTGCCATCATCACCAGATGTACTTGCAAAGGATCATGAATAGCTGTGATTACAGGCATAGGCAGTGATTTCAGTAATGTTTTTGCATAAGCTAAGTGGTCCTGTTTTATCACACCAACCTGCATTACCATCTGTTTAAATTGTGCTTTATATTTAAAAGGTAAGGTTGGCTGCTGCTTTGAAACCGCCAGCATGACAGTATCATTGACTGCAAGAACGGATTCGGAAGGCGATGTTTCCGTTTCAGGTTGGTCAGTCATCGTTTTTAATGGGCTTAAGAAAGTGCCATCCCACTTAGGCTCTAACTTCCGAATTCGATCTTCAAGTGGTGGATGTGAAGCAAACGTTTCAGTAGCAAATCGAGATGTACAGCGTCCAAACGTCATATGCGTAACTTCTGAGGCTCGTTGAGCGTTAAGCAACGTTCCTACCTGACTACCTCCAATTCGTTTCAGTGCGTTTGAGATGCCATCAGGGTTACGGGTATATTGCAGTGCAGAAGCATCGGCAAGATATTCTCGTGTTCGACAAATGGATGATTTAATCCAGCTCGCCGCTAACATACCCATAAAACCTAATAACAGCAGCCCACCGCCTAACAGCCAGGAACGGTTTCTATCATCCCTGGCATACAACAAATGTTCGCCAAACTCAGAAATCATGGTAATACCAAAAACAACCCCTATCAGTCGAATATTTAGACGCATATCCCCATGAATAATATGACTAAATTCATGAGCTATCACCCCTTCTAGCTCATCCCGCGTTAAGTTGTGTATACACCCCTTGGTGACACCAATAATCGCATCATCTAATTCATAACCGGCTGCAAAAGCATTTATACCACGTTCATTCTCGAGTAAATAAACATCAGGTACGCCACATCCAGAAGCAATAGCCATTTCTTCAACAACATTTAACAAACGTTTCTCGTAAAAATCCTCAGTATTTGCAGTAACCAGACGCCCCCCCAAAGACTCTGCCACAGTAAAACCACCCGCTGACAATTTATGTAATTTAGTCATACTCCCCACAGTAATCACCGCAGCAACCACAACCAAGCAAAGCAGATAAAACTCCCAAGAAAAAAACCATGGCATCCCTCCTTGAACATGCATTAGCTGAGTGTCTGCAGCAAACCAAAATACAAAGAAAATCAGAAAATAAATGCCAGTGGACAATAAAATAATGGTAATACACATTAACAGCAACAAACGCTGTGTTTTACGCTTAGCATCACGCTGCCACTGAAAAAAATTCACGAATACTAACTCACTTATTAGTAGCTAAGACGTTATAGCTAAAAAGAAACTTTAGGTGCTTGTTGAATCGCGGCTGAATCCTCGAATTCTAAAAGTCCAGCATCTTGGCTGTGACCAAACATATTAGCAAAGAAAACAGGCGGGAATGACTGTCGAAAGTTATTATAATCTGTTACAGCATCGTTATAAAATTGCCTTGCTCGAGATACTTTATTTTCAGTACTGGTCAACTCTTCAGCAAATTGCATCATATTTTGATTCGCTTTTAAGTCTGGGTAATTTTCTACCACCACATTAAACTGCCCCATGGCACTGGTCAGTGTTTGCTCTGCTTCACTAAACTTGCGCACCTGATCAGGGGTTAAGTGTTGCGCTAAATCTTTCAGCATATTTGCCGCCGCATTTCTTGCTTCAATCACTTTGGTCAAGGTCTGCTGTTCATGTTGCATATACCCTTTAGCCGTTTCAATCAGATTAGGGATCAAGTCATAACGTCGTTTAAGCTGGACCTCTATTTGTGCAAAAGCATTCTTATAAGTATTTCGTTTACTCACCAAGTTGTTATAAATACTAATCACATAAACAACACCACCAATGAGGACCACAAGTATTATTATTGTTGAAATATCCACGCCTAACCCCTTACTGTTTACCTGCAAAACTGTTATTAGCCTTAACTATAGCCAATAGCATAGGTTGTGTAAGCTATCGTGAACTGAGCACAAGAACTAACAGGTAGTGAGCGATAGCTGTTTAACAAGCAAACAATTGTCCAAAAACTATCACATAGTTGAAAAGACGTTCCATGGACTCTGACCAAGTAGTATAATCTCTCCACAAAATTATAAGTGAACCATTAGGAACATCACAAAATCGGGATACAAACTATGAAAAAAACCCTAACGGGCGTCTTTTGCCTGTATTTATCAACCTTTAGTTTACCTGCATGGAGCCAGGCTAACACCTTAGAAATCCTAGACCTTACTCGACATTGGGTAGGTATCACCGCACTCATTATTTTCGGCATTGCTTATATAGTTGTTATGCTTGAAGAAAAAATTCATATGCGAAAATCAAAGCCGGTTTTACTCGCTGCGGGGTTAATATGGATTTTAATTGCTATCACTTACAATCAAGAGGGCAATTCTCATTTAGTCGAGGAGGGAATAAAACATAATTTTCTGGAATATACTGAACTTTTTTTCTTTTTATTAGTGGCGATGACTTATATAAACTCCATGCTAGAGCGAGGGGTATTTGATGCTTTAAGAAGCTGGCTTGTCAAAAAAGGTTATACCTACCGTACACTTTTTTGGCTGACGGGTTGGCTAGCGTTTATTATTTCGCCTATTGCAGATAACCTTACCACCGCATTGATCATGTGCGCTGTGGTTCTCGCTGTTGGTAAAGATCAACCCAAATTCATTGCACTTAGCTGCATAAACATTGTTGTTGGTGCAAATGCCGGTGGCGCCTTTAGTCCCTTTGGTGATATCACTACGTTACTGGTCTGGCAAAAAGGTGTTGTTGATTTTGCTGAGTTTTTTCATTTATTTGTTCCGTCAGTCGTTAACTATATAATTCCTGCTACATTAATGCACTTCGCCCTACCTCAAGGTAAGCCAACCAAACAGGATGGTGAAAAACTTGTGACTATTAAATTTGGCGGTTTGACTATCGTAGGTTTATTTTTATTAACGGTGATAACCGCTATTTGCTTCCATAACTTTCTCAATATTCCTCCTGTTTTTGGCATGATGATGGGTCTTGCTTATCTTAAGTTTTTTGGTTTTTATTTGCGTAGGAAAGGCCACTCCCAAAAAGATCACACAGATGTACCTGGAGGACACCATACTGGTGAGTTCGATATTTTTGATAAAATTGCGCAATCCGAATGGGATACATTATTCTTTTTCTACGGTGTTATTTTATCAGTTGGCGGGTTAGGTTTTATAGGTTATTTAGAACTTGCATCAACCGTAATCTACGGCGAACTCGGGGCAACTACCGCAAATACACTCGTTGGCATATTATCCGCCATTGTTGATAATATTCCTGTCATGTTTGCAGTATTAAGCATGAACCCAGATATGCCTCATGTGCAGTGGTTGTTAGTCACCCTAACCGCAGGTGTAGGGGGTAGCTTATTATCCATCGGTTCTGCTGCTGGTGTGGCTCTTATGGGTCAAGCACGAGGCCAATACACATTTTTTAGTCATTTAAAGTGGACACCCGCCATTGCCCTAGGTTATGCGGCCAGTATTTGGGTTCATTTATTAATTAATGGTTAACCCATTTTGCCGCAAGGAAGCGGCAAACAAACCTCAGGTGAAGGGTATACAAAGCTTACCCTTAACTAGAGTGATTCTTTTATTGGCTTTCGTACAAGCTTTTTTAGCTGCATAAGTTCTTTTTGATAAAAAGATGTTCCTTTTTCATAATCAGGGTTGTACTGCAATGTAACAAAACTGTCAGTAACCCGTTGAGTCCAAATACTGTAATGCGGAGTTTGTTGTTGTAGTCGCTGTAAATATGACATTGGTGCTTCGCCAGTTAAGCGTTGGCAGCCTTGTTTTTTCCCCCACTGACAAAACCTTAAGTAAAGTCGCGTTGCAGGGTCATATTTAATGGGTTGACGACGTAAAATAATCCAGAGGCCCAAAATCAAAATGATTACGGCAAGCCCCCCACCTAATGCCAAAGCAAGTTTATACCAAGAAAAGCCACCAAATAATTGATTAAAAAAATCCATTTGCTGATCTTGGTTATAATTAAGGACAAAACGCTGCCACCGATATTCCAGCATATCCCACTCAAGACGTAGGCGGTTAATCCAGCCAATATGTTTAAACCGTATTGGTGAAAGCGGCGTATCTTCTAAAAAACTTCCTTCTTCAGCTAGAGCTGCTTCAAGGCCATCTTGAATCCGTTGGGGAGCAACAGAAGCAGTGGGGTCTACACGTATCCATCCCCGGCCATCATGCCAAACTTCAACCCAAGCATGAGCATCAAACTGCCTGACCTGCACATAATTATTGGCTGTATTTCGTTCACCACCTTGATAACCCGCAATAACACGCGCCGGAATGCCTGCCAACCGCATTAAATAGACAAACGTACTGGCATAATGTGCGCAAAAACCTCGTCGACTCGTAAATAAAAATTCATCAACGGAATTAAAACCTAAAGTAGGCGGTTTCAATGTATAGTAAAAAGGCTGACGATTAAAATATTGTAAAATACGGTCGATATACTGCTGCGGTTTTTGCTGTACATCATCCCATAACTGTTGTGCAAATACCCGCGTTTTAGGGTTACCAAATGCAGGTAATTGTACATTTTGTCGTCGCAGCCAGTGGGGTAACTCCACGTCAACCAGTGACTCTGGATAAGAGCGAACTTCATATTGCTGACGTAACCGAACTGGCTCACGGGCAATTAACGTAAAGTCACGTGTTACACCTATATCAACATTCCTGATTTGTGGCACTGCCAATGCGTAAAGCCAGTTTTGCTGTGTAGGTTCTAAAATAACGGTGTAATGGAGTGCCTGCCCTTGTTTTTTTACTGCATTAGGCCAACGCTGAAACTGATCTCCCCAGGTAATCAGTGGGTTGCCTGACAGTTTTAAATCTTGTGCCGTTCGGCTCGCTAATGCGAGTTCCCGACTCGCTTGTCGCCACGTGCGTCCCATCAATTCAGATAGCACAACACCACGCCAATAAAGTTGGTCCTGGGGTGGTATAGATCCCGAAAAGGTTGCTCTAAAAGCAAGCGCATCGGATTTACTTAACTCTGCAATATCACCTGGTGTCATCTGATCACTGACACCACTTCGGGCTTTTTGGCTAGGTAACTCTACCGACCAAATAGGTCCCAGGCGAGGGATAAAAATAAATAACAGCACCATTAATGGCACTGCCTGTAACATCATCACAGAGCCTTTGCGTAAGGTTTTTTTGAGTTGCAGTGTTACCTGTTGCTGATGTAAGCCAACCAGTGCTGAGGTGACCACTATCAGCGTGAAAAATGTGTAGGCAGCGGAAGGAATGGCTTGTGAGTACAACAATTGGGTGACAATCACAAAATAACTTAAAAACACGACAAGATAAGCATCGCGCTGGTTTTTCATCTCCAACAATTTAAGTAAAAAAGTACAGAGTAATAAAACGACGCCCGCCTCTAAACCAACAATCGTACCATAGTTAAAAAAGGTACCTGCCACCACAGCAATGACCAACAACGCTTTCAGCCAGCGAGCTGGATAAGACCAGCGTCCATGGAAAATCATAATTCGCCAGCCACCACACGCAATAGCTAAAATCCCTACCCAATAAGGTATCCTTAATAAATGTGGTAATAACACCAGTGCCTGGGTGGTGAGCAGCCATATTAAGCTCGTACGTGGTATTGAAGCGACAGCAATAGCATGCTTACGCGGGTGGACTTTAGAGGACTGGCTTGAGGACTTGGATTTTCGTCTAAACATTCACTTGCCCCTTCCTGGGATAGTACTTGATTGACTCACACCAAATAAGGCAAGCGCTGTTAAACAACGGGTTAAATGCTGAGGACCACGAGCAGGTTCAAGGGTAACGTTTGGAATTCTTAGGCCATAATCCTGATGATGTTGTTCACACTGCAGACACCAGTGACACAAAAAACTTAACCGCTCCTCCGTTGAGGCTCCGGTAAACTGCTCCCAGTCCAGCCACAAACGCATATCAGTGTAAGCACTAAATTGTTTAGTGAGTAAATCTTCAGACTTCCAAAAGTGCTTCCAGGCAATGTGACGAAGCCCATCACCGGGCTGGTAAGATCTTAGTCCAGTAAAGTCTTCAACCCCCTCTTTGGCTAATGTATCCCCTTCACTGGAAGCAATATGACATGCAGGTAGTGGACAGGCGACCGGTTTTGGATAAATCAGAGCCTGGCTTTCCAGGTCAAGCCACGTCCAGGCTCTGAGCAGGCCTAATGGGTAATAGGTTTCAATACATAGTCGCCCAGGTCTAAAATAACCACGCTGTGAGGCTAATAAAAAAACGGTTATGGATTGCTTTTCATGTGGATTTAGTGAAACGGTCGATACCTGATAAGGCTGCCAAAATAACCTAATGGACTCATGGGGTTTACCCACAACATCCTGCAACTGTAGGGTAAATCCAACATCATCTCCAACATGGGCTTTAGAAGCATATAATGCAGTTACTTCTAAACCCGCTAAATTTGCATAGGTATGTAAAATACATACTAAAAATAAACTGGCTAAAAAAAAAGCGACCATAAAACTCATGCTGTTCTCATAATTCACCGCAGCAAAAAAAACAGCCAGTCCAATTAAAATAAAAAAATACCCTGTTCGAGTTGGTAAAATAAAAATACGTTTTTGATTCAAAAAAATGGATGAACTAGGAGGAATCCGCTGATCCAACCAGCGGCCAAAGTAAGCTTTAATCATGGTTCGCATCACACAACGACATCCACTGCGGTCAGTAATCGCTGGCTTAATGCAGCACCAGTTGTACCCAAATGATCATTAGGCTCACGCAAACGATGCTGAGTGACGGAGGGTAATACCGCTTGTATATCTTCTGGTAACACATGTTTTCGACCATTCATGAGTCCCCAGGCTTGAGCAGCACGCAGAAGTGCCAAGCCTGCTCGCGGCGATAAACCATAGGCAAAGTCTTCTTGTTTACGAGTATATGCCAGTATCCTTTGCAAATAATCCAAGACCGCTGTAGCAGGTTTTACCCCCATGACCTGCAGTTGAAATGCCTTTAGCTCTTCCTGAGTCAATACCGGCTGAATCGTCTCCAGTTTAACGCGACCTGAAAGCCCTAATAATACCTGACGCTCTGCTTCTGGATCTGGATAACCCAAAGATATACGCATTAGAAATCGATCAAGTTGTGACTCAGGTAAAGGAAACGTGCCTGCCTGGGAAAAGGGGTTTTGTGTAGCTATGACAAAAAACGGCTCAGGTAACAGTCTAGTTTCACCTTCTATAGACACTTGACGCTCTTCCATCGCCTCCAGCAATGCACTTTGGCTTTTAGGGGTAGCTCGGTTGATTTCATCAGCCAATACAATATGGGAAAAAATAGGTCCCGGATGAAAGGTAAATTGTTGAGTTTCTTTGGTGTAGATTGAAACCCCTAAAATATCTGCTGGCAACAAGTCACTGGTAAACTGAACCCGGTTGTAGGTCAACCCGAGCACGCGAGCCAAGGCATGGGCTAACGTTGTCTTGCCCATACCAGGCAAATCTTCAATCAATAAGTGCCCCTGGCTAAGTAAGCAACACAGTGCCAGCTTAATTTCCTGCTGCTTGCCTGCCAAAGCATATTGTACAGATGATACACAGGTATCCAGTTTTTGCTGCATTAGACTCCCTTATCTTAATACTGGCTTTGGACTCTCTTAATGTTAATCACCAATAATCGCTTTTCTTAGAGTAGTGAATGCCCCATAAGTTTGCGAGCATCAAACGCTATCCTCTTTGCCCAGCCAAATTCCTCACTTATTAGCTTGCTCCACCTAGCAAATAAGACTTATTGCTCAACAAAAACAAGAAATACTTAGCGCTTTAGTTATTTTGCCAACTATTTTTTTAAGTTACACTGATTTTTTTCATGAACATAACCTCTAATAAAGGTGATTAATTAATTCTTATACCCAAAGATTGGAATACATTAGCTTTATAGATTTGGTTTAAACCATCTTTTTAAAGCTCTGCACCAAGGACTATGCACCAAATGTAAAGCACAATGGGTATACCTTATTCGTCCTATCGCAATACTGCTTTTGATGTACATAGACAGGACGCGAGGAGGTTAAAATATGAGCCACATTAAACAACTATGTATAAGTGCCACCATAGCTAGCGCCCTTTTGTCGTCAGCATCTCAAGCACTGGAAATAAGTATTCGTTCAGGAAACGTTTCATTTTCAAGTGGATATCACCATCCACCCAGGGTGGTAGAGGTACACCATCGCCACTATCGTCAACACCGCCACCATCGGCGCTGTGGACACTGGCGCCCCAAACATCATCGAAGACATCGTCATTTTAGAAAACACCACTACTACGATACCGGCTACTATAATGAGCCTCGTTACTCACAACACGTCAACTTTAATGTCAATTATCCCCCTCCTCGGCCGTTACGCATTGAGCCTCAATGGCATCCTCATCAGTCTTACCGACAAGGCCAAAGCGTTTACTATCGAGGAGTCACCTATCAAGCAAAGTGGTGGACACAGGGAGAGGAACCCGGATCAGACCGGTGGGGACCTTGGCGACCCATTTACTAACAACATGTTAGAAAACGATTAACAAGGAAATAAGAACTAACCAATCAAGCAGTGATTGCAGCAGATTAAAAAAGCATTAGTATCCTCTAATGCTTTTTTAATTGTTTAGTTTTTTTCTTGCGCTTTTTCTTCGCTTTAGATGCTAAAGGAAAACAGTCTTCGAAGCGCTGACGAATCGCTTTTACTTTGGTTTCCTTACGGGCATGAACATGTGGGTCTTTAGCTGTAGAGAACGTGATTACATTGTCTTTTGGCATTAATTTGCCCTCCGTCAGCAGTATTTACCACCACTTTACTCTCAAATGTCAATAGGTCCTATCGTCAACGGTTATAGTAAGCCACTTTCAGCTATGGGTCTACTCATGCTTATTACTTATATATCAACCTGTCTTATTTTATTAGTTATTGCTATCAACCTAATGTTAAGCAGGCGCTGTCAGCAGTGTCGTTTCAGCCTTTCCACCACAATATTCTGAGAGTAGGTTTACCAAAGCCTCAAGGCAAGGCTGGAGAGATGCTTCCTGTAATGACTCAACCACGAGAATAGCGTCAGTAGTGGAAGGGGTCAGCTTAGTTCTATCAGCTTCCTTCCAATTCCAACGCCGACATACAGCACCAACATCATCACTGTAAATGACCTCACCAGGTTTGGGCGCTTTTGCTTCGGCCTCACCCAGTAGTTGAATAGATGCCTCATTTTCAGTGGCAAACCGCAGCCATAAATCACCTTTAATTTTTGCTATATCTTCCCCTCCCACAGGCACACGATATTGCAGCGAAATAATATTATAGATATCCACTAAAGGATTAATCGCTCGAGGATATTGCTCACGCTTTATTCGCTGTAAAAGATTCTCCAAACTACAGGGATAACGTTTTGGCTTTGCACCAAACAAACGATATGCCTCACGCCATACGGCGACTTCAGGTAGCTCACTGAGTGTTACCTCTTGCACTTGCCTTGCTACAGATTGCTGAACATTCTGTAAATAGTTAGCCGTTGCGGCTGACGCTTGTTCATTATTGATACCAGACACTTTAACAAAGCCTAGCTGCAACTTAGGCCACTGTTGCCAAATTTCTTGGGCAACGTATAAATTGGTCATAACACTAAATACCCCGCAAACCAGAACATAATACAACCTGTTACAACATCTATGCCCCGCTGATATTTCGGCTGGTGGAGCTTCGTGGCAAGAAATGACGCCCCATATGTCAAGCCAAAAAACCAGACAAAAGAAGCCGCAACCGCGCCACTCGTGAAAGCCAGCCGCCCATCATCAGCATATTGCGCACCCAAACTGCCTAAAAAGACTAATGTATCCAAATAAACTTGTGGATTAACTAAGGTGATGATCAGTGTCGCTAAAATCACCTTAACCACAGAACTGGAAGTATTTTTTTCACTTAGACCAGCACTCTCATACTGATTACGCCATGCTTTTAGCAAAGCAAACCCGGCATAACAAAGTAAAAAAGCAGCACCAACATATTTGGCTAGTAATATGATTCCTGTATGTTGACTTAATAAGCTACCAACCCCTGCTACTCCAACTGAGATCAAAATGGCATCACACAAGCTACACACAAGCGCGACAGAGAAAGGGTAATGTCGCTTTAGAGCGTGGTTAAGCACAAACGTATTTTGCGCACCAATTGGAATTATCATTCCTAGCCCAATTGCAAAACCCTGACTAAATGGAAACCACATTATCTACCTCAACACCAATGCTTGATAACAATAGCAACAGTAGCAATATGACCTATATAAGTGAAATTAATTAATTTAAATAATCATTAGTAATTCTTATAATGGGGTAAAGATACTCACTTATATGTGGTGTGGAGATCCTCTTTATGAAGCTCGATTATAAGCTAATAGAAGCCTTAGCCTGGGTTGCCAAGCTTGCAAGCTTTGAGAAAGCCGCTCAGAAACTGTTTATCACTCAATCTGCGGTATCTCAGCGCATAAAACAATTAGAAGAACGTATCGGAGAACCTCTATTAATAAGAGCTACTCCTCCGCAACTGACAGCACGAGGCCAACGCCTAATCTGTCACCTTCAACAGGTCCAGCTGCTTGAACAAGAGTTATTGACTGAACTTGATATTTTTGAAGGTGAAAACCCCTTTCTACCAATTAATATCTCAATCAACGCTGACAGTCTTGCTACATGGTTTTTGCCATGTATTGAGTCATTATTAGCGTCACACCGCATCCTGCTTTCTATTCAAGTCGAAGATGAACTAAGAGCACTGCAACTACTTAAGCGTGGCGATGTCGCAGGTTGTATTAGTTGCCAACCTACACCATTACCTGGGTGCAAAACTCATTATTTAGGTGATATCCATTATTACTGTGTAGCCAGCCCTCAATTTATTGCTCGCTATTTTAAAGACGGTTTTACTCTTGCTAATACCCAAAAAGCCCCTGCAATTATTTTTAACCAGTTTGACACGCTGCACGAGGACTTTCTTATCCAGTTTTTTGGTGAACCACAAGTAAACTATCCCACACACCTAATTCCCTCTTCAGATGCGTTTCTTGCAGTAGTAGAAAATAGTATTGCGTATGCACTGATACCCCATATGCAAGTGAGCTCTGCTATTGAAACAGGTAGACTAATTAATCTCACCCCCCAACACTATGAAACTCGCTCACTATACTGGCACACATGGCACACTCCTTCACAGGCTATTAAACTGCTGACAAAATCATTAAAAAAACAAGCGCATCTTTTTCTTATTAATAAAAAATAGCGAGTGTTCTAATCATATCGCATAGAAAAACGACACTATTATTTTTAGCCATAAACTATATTCTTTGAATTTACGCTTAATGTTTGTTATAAACATCTCGCTGTACGCAATGTACTAAAGACCAAAATATTAATCATTTAAACAAGGATTGTTTTATGTTAAAAGCTATTGGGGCACTTTTATTGACAGCCATTAGTTCACATGCCTTAGCCAACAATATGTCCAACTCAGAGCAAGCCGCAGATGCTTTGATGAATGCAGCAAATGAACTACGCAAAGCTTATTATTTTAATACAGACAAAGTAACAGGTGTCTGCACTCAATTATTTTTAGAAAATGGCTTATCCATTGGTGAGGTTTTATGCTCTAAAGACAGCGATAAAAACCTTGTTAAACTACTGGAAGATGCCGCTAGTCGTGTTGGAAGTATGAACCAATAAAGAGGTCATTATGCCCACAGTGAAGGGTAAATTATACTTTTATCAGAAAATACGTTATTAGCCAGAAAGTTTTTTCGCTATATTTTAAGTGGGCTAGTTTGGCCCACTTAAAATAATGCTTTACGCTTATGTTGATTTGATTGCCCTCACAGGCAGTACATCAGTATTTTTCACACTCATTCTTGCCCACTGGTATCTTTTTTCTCATTTTCGAGCGCCTTATCCATAATTGCTTTATATAATGCTGCGGCCCTGGCAGCTAAATCATGGTATTCAGGGTGCCGATCAACATAGCCTCGCATTTCATTGGCATCCGCAAACACTTCTTCCAAGAAAGCAATATCATATTCTGATAACCGTTCACCCTGGTCGACTCGTTCTTTAATCGACAGAGCCCTAGGCAAGCGCTGCTTATCAAACCGCTCAATCAGTGCAGCAATAATACCTGCATCTTCAGCATTCTGGTCCATGTTTCCACTCCTACAATACAATTTTAAATAACATCGCTGTTATCCATAAACGACATATCGGTCACAATATACCCTACACTTTGGGTATAATAATAAGACTGGCTTATTAGCACTTTCCTTTTTTATAGGACTTGGCAAGCATTTCATAAGCGGTACGAACTTCACGAAAGAGTCCTGGGTCACCGCCTTTGTCAGGGTGAAGTTCAGCTGCTTTTTTTCGATAAGCCAACTGAATCTCCTCCCACTTTGCCGTACTAGGAACTCCCAGCACGATTAGTGCCTCTGAACGCTGATCCCAAGCGGCAAATTGTCGCCAAAACTGATCCATCAACTGTTGTAGACCTTCGTGGCTCATAGTGTCTAGATTGCGCCAGTCTAAATAATACTCTCTAAGCAAACAATCATGAGAACCCTTAGCTAAGGCATTATGCTGCGAAACAGCACATACTCGCAGTAAATGGATTTCCAATGGTGAAATAGACAAATACCACTCATGATCCAATAGCTCAGTTTGCAATTGATAAAGTGCATTCATCACAAGAAAATGAACAGAATACAAATTATCCAGCGATGAGGTATCCGTTATCAGTTGACGTGCTTTTAATTCCCTAATCAACTGATGCTCCGATATTGGACCTGAGCATTGGTGTAAAATTGCTTGAATAGTTGCTTTGAGCGGGTTATCCAACATCAAACTTAAACACTGCTTTTAAATATTACAAAATGAAGTACAGCTAAAGAACTAAGGCCTTTACCTTAAGTACTCTACCGTACCGCTATCTCACTTAAAATGAGTATATACCCATACCCAAAGATTTTTAGGTTAGGGAAACACTTCACTGAACTATTATCACTAAAAAGGTATAAATATTTTACCTAACCCCTTGTTTTAAAAACGTCCTTTTAACGGCTGAGGCATCACAGAGAAAGCCCCCTCAAGCTAGCTCAATACCATTATGAGGTGTTGCCAAAAGTCATAGCTGAGGTGTTTCCTCTGTGCATTTAAGTAGTAGTAGCTGATTTCATTCAAATATTGCTGCTTTATTACCAACACTTAGTACTGTCAATCATATGAATGTCATAATCAACATAATAGAACAGTTTATCTTGTACAATTTACACCTTGTTACCCTTATCACCATACTGATTGGTTGCAGCTTTTTCTATTGGCGTAAGCTCAAACATACAACAGCCAACTTCTCCCATATGCTGAACCGCTTCTGGGTTACTCCAAGCCTCATTATGATAATGTGCAGTACACTTTTTGCGCTATCAATGTCTGCCAAAGCGCAATGCTCTGAAGCGATATATTATTGTTACCCGCTAAGTAATGTTATTTCCAACTTACATCTAATAACTCAGCTTTATACTTTACCTGTTTTGCTTATTTGGAGTGCTGTATTTTGGACTGGACAGTTATGCTTAACAGTTAAACCAAAATAGTGCCTTTGATGATCAAACACTATTAACCTCATAGAAAATATAATTTTAAGTTATAACTTATCATGAGGTATTCTTATCACTCCGACCCCACATATTGCATATTTTTAAGTCACTGATGACTGGTTTGCCCTATTACTGCAAACCAGCTGATGGAAATGATGGAAAAATAGTAGGCTTAGTGATATTCAAGCAGTAAAAAGTTACTCACTTATAAATCACAACAGCCGTTTTACTATTTATCGCAGAAGGAAAGCACATTAGCGCTTAGCATTGACTAATTTAGTGGCTGTTTCACCACTTTTAAGATAGCGCGAGGGTCATCTTCCTGGCCAAACTCACTTACTGTTTTAAACTCTCCTGCTTTTAGTACTCGCCAGCCATCACCCTGACTAATATAAAATGAACCTTCTTCGTCAGGTGACTGAGAAGCATCACCTAACATATAAAGGCGTTGAACTTGACCTGCTGCCTCCGCAAAATATTGAGCAATATCATCAGGCTCAGCAGAAATCGTTTCCCATACAACAAAAAGTGAAAAACGACCATCAGCAACAACCAAGTCTGGGGTTGCCATCATATCAAGTGCATTAAATGCTTTTACCTCCCATGGCTCGAATTGCTCTGTATCATAGGGGTCTGTAAGCACTTTCAAAGCAAAGTCACGATAGGCAGGGGTATTAAAATCAACCGCTAAACCAATAGTATGGTAACTCATTTTTGAAATCTCAATCGCTATCTTCTTTTGGGGTGTATTTACAAATCAATTGTAAGTAGTATTGTTTAACACTAAAGCTTAACATACTCTTTACCGTATATGTCGTTAGCTTTAAGGCGCCCTCACCTTCCCCTCAAAACCTTAAACTTAAAAAGGGTAATAACCCGTAAGCTGAAGAAAAGGCGACACATAGTGTTTTTTTGCTATGCCAACATCTGTGACCTTTAGAGAGTGCAATGTTGGTGTTTTATCACAACATCAAACCTTTTGCCATAAACAGTGTATAAAACATACCATCAATTTGTATCCTGTACTTTTACCACTTAGTGCATACTACTCCAGATTACAAACTGACACTTTACAAAAAAGCAAAATAGTTTATAGCTCATTAAAAAACAACATCATCATTCGATAATATTGTCACCAGAGGAGTTAACCAACAAGTTTTGCTGTCTATATAAAAGATGGCATTAAAAACAAGTAAAGCTATGCCAAGACTTACTATAACTACAGTGAAGGATTTTTAGCGGGGCTAGTCTGGCCTGTTAAGACTAATGATAGCAGCTTTAGCTGTTTTAAAGGTGCTAGCTGTGCCTTCATGTGAAGCAGTCTATCAATGATATGACCAGATTTTGGGCCAAAACTTGCTTAAATTTCGCTGGCAACTTCAAGTAGCTAGCTTTAATCTTTTTAAGCCCTGCATGAAATGTAACTTTTTCTATACTTAGTGAGGTTAACAATCAATGCTAATTTACTCACTTCTATATCGCAAAGCTTCAAGCAGTAGTATTCGTTTATTCTGGGTTCGAGGTTTGTAGATTATGTATAAAGGTGAACGATTTAATAGCATTACGCACCTTATTGGCGCTTGTGCTGCACTTTGTGGACTCGTTGTCCTTATTCTTATCGCCTCTGAAGAAGGTGATCCTTGGAAAATAGTCAGCTTTAGTATTTATGGCTCTACCTTATTTTTACTGTATCTGGTTTCCACTCTTTACCACAGTACAAGTGGACGTTTGAAAAATATCCTGCGTAAAGTGGATCATAGCTCCATTTATTTACTTATTGCAGGTACCTACACACCCTTTACACTAATCACCCTACGAGGTCCCTGGGGTTGGGCATTGTTTGGAGTAGTCTGGGGGCTGGCTATTTTGGGTATTATTATTGACTTATGGCCACAGAAAGGAGAGCGGGTCTTACCTATTGTGATTTATCTTGTCATGGGCTGGTTAGCTATTATTGCTTTAGACCCCCTACTCACTCACCTATCAACATCAGGTTTTGTTTGGCTGCTCGTTGGAGGACTACTTTACACAACAGGTATTCTGTTTTATGCATTTGATGAGCGTATTAAACACTTTCATGGAATATGGCACTGCTTTGTGTTAGGAGGAAGTATTGCTCATTATTGTACAGTATTAATCTATGTTGCCTGAAAGTCAGATTCAGCGTGAATGTTAATACTTATGTTATATACTAAAAGACCCAAACGAAAAGAACTGTGTAATATTTCAGGTGAGTATTCGCTAAATAATAACAGTGATAATTCCTTCTTTATTATGTGCAGCCGTTATATAAAATGCTTTTAGAGACTCAAAGTTACAACTGATAAAGGATATATCATCTACCGCATCAGAACACTTTCCATAAATACCTGCGCGCGAAAACTTACCTACCGAGTAATGACGCATCAATTGTTTCGCGTCAATAGGGGCTAACTCATCGGCTATCAATGCCACCTTAAGTGGTTCAAAGTAACGTGCGGGTCCACAACCCAGGTCATCTGCAGATATTGGCCTCCCACCCAATATTACTTCACTAATCAGTTCATCGGTTGTCTGCGCTGACCCACAGAGCAAGTAGTGGATTATATGCCAGGATTTATCAATATCTAATGTCGTTTTATCACATTCCGTAAAAATAACCCGAGGCAGCCATTCTGGGGAGCTTAATAATTTATGAATCGTTCCATAAGACATCCGGCGAAAATAGGCGTTCATACTCATAAGATTACCCTAAGGTTTCATCACTTAACAGATACCCCCTTGTGCCCTTGGGGTATAAAAAACCTTCACTGAGGGTATATGGTGGCAATGCTTTTTCTTGATTTATGCCCACTCTCCCTGATCAATAAACCATTATAAAACAATAATACATGGATAAGGCTTAGGCGAGTGTTATATGTTAGAAAAATGAGCGTGAAGTAATTACTAAAAAGTAACTTTTTATTCTAAGGGAAAATAACGGCATGAGCCTTACTTCAATAATCTTTCGCTCATATTGACAGCCCCCCCTTTTATAAAAGAGAAGAAGCCCCTCCTTAATCTCTACTACTTACAGTTTACAGTGCTACTAGCACCTGTTTTACATACCCACTCAAGCATTGCAAACCAAGCTAGCCCAACAATAAACCCTTCATTTTGAGTATATTACAATAAATTTGCCAACCCGTGCCAACAAAGCAACTAAATACTCCTCATTTTTGAATACGTTTGTTAAAAACAATCATTGTGTTAACCAGTTTTTAGCACCGCCGTACACCAAATGTGATAATACAAAAAATAAAAATGTTAAAGATTGTAGCTGCAGCTTAGTTATTAGTTAGAGGTAAACCCTATTAAATAGGCACGTTAATAACCAAGCGCTGACAAGCACATACTTTAATAAACTATTTATTCATACTATTACGTGCAATATCTCAATTTCAAAAATACAAAAACAAAATCACACTTTACTGATATCAACATCGCATCATTAACTTGACATGCATTTTGAAAAGAGGATTCAACCGCTTATGAGTAGTCACAAGCAGTATAAACGGAAACTATCCACCCTTTCCTTAGGTATACTATGTACCTTTAGCGTGATCAATACACCACAGTTAATTGCTGATGAAGCACAATTTGCACAATTTGTTCAGACAAATCATTTTAGCGAAGCGCAGCTTCTTTATAGCCATACCGAAATGTTCAACTTTGATATTGAGGGCTACTTAAAACAAAATGCGCCTCATTTAATAGACTACGCTGAAACGATTTCACACTGGAGTGGCTACAGCAGTATTAGTCCTAAAGTACTGATCGCATTGATGGAAACACAAACACGTATTATCTCTCAAAAAACACTTTCCAGTGAACAATTAAATAACCCCATGGGCATCCTCTCCCAAGAGGAAAACTTTTCAAACCAAGTAAAAGATGTTGCTATCAAATTAGCAAAAATACATTATCAGCATATAGAAACACTTCACCAGCAGAAAAAAGAAGGCATTGCGACATACAGTAATGAAGATCACCCACAACCATTTTCCACTATTGAAACGTTATTTGATCAGTCACAACAATCAATTAAATTTGGCTCTATATGGATTCCTAGGGGGTAGCATATAATACAACCAAAGATGTATTATGCACGTCTATTTGGGTAAATTAAGTCAGTAATAAGCAAAGAATGATCAATATCAAACAACTGGTAAATGATGAGCAATGCTACCAGTTTATTCGTCAGAGACGTTGGCCTGATGGCGTCAGCTGCCCTCACTGCCAGTCTCAACAAGTAGAAGGCAATGGTAATCATCAAAAGCAAATTGCCCGAAAACGTTATCGCTGCCTA
>NZ_AUAF01000058.1 GCF_000428585.1 Zooshikella ganghwensis DSM 15267
ATGGTGGATCAACTCCCTGAGAAATGGAGGGGACAGTTAAACCGGCTCCGACGGCGGGTGGAGACAACGATTGGTCAGCTAGTAGAAAGGTTTAATATTCAGCGAACCAAAGGCAGAACACTATGGAGCTTGACTAATCGAATTACCCGCAAGCTATTATCACACAGTTTGTGTGTATTATTTAATAGGAACCAAGGCAATGCTCCTCTTCAGTTAGCTAAATTAATAGGCTAAAAAGTCGAGCATCGCGTTAAGTATAGGGGTAGTACATGATACTACAGCGCTGACAAAACTAACCTTGGCGCAGGATCAGTCAGTGATGCAACATGCCAATGATAAATCGCCGTAGATGACTCACTGGCATGAAACTCTTGTGCATTATGCTGAATTGCTGGCAAATCACTCACAATATGTAGGTCACCTTCTATCGTCATCCCCAGCACATTCAACTTATGACGCCTAGATTTTGAGACCTTTAACCCCTTTATCTCAATTGTATTATTTTTCTTTGGAACTATTGATATTAACTTAATGTCTTTAGCTACGAACGCAAATGATTTATCAAGCTGACCATGTTTTTCGTAAGAAACTTTAAACTGACCATGACCAATATAGTTAACCTGTTTAAAGCCAGGATCACGTTTAAGCTCTTCAGCCCATCTCAACATTTCGCGCTCTCGCTCACTACTGATATGTCCCTGCTCAGTTTCATCTGCACGAGCCATAATTGCAGTGAGAATTCCTTCATATTTAAAATCAAATGAAAGATCTTTATGAATAGCAATTTCGGCTGAAAAGCGTTCAGGGAAAAGACAACCAGAAACCCAGAAGCAAATGAATAACAGCAGGTAGCATAACCGTTTCAAAGGTGACCTCTTCACTTATGTTAGTGTTTTATTTCTCATTTGCAGTGCAAATTAACATCATTAATGCACCAAAAACCACTAACATTATCACATTAATTGCATGGGCTAAATTTAATTTTTTTGAAAAATACGCTTTCATGCTGCCAACATGCCATTAAGCGTTAAGACTTATCAATATGTATAGTGAAGTTTTTTGGGAGAGATTTACCTGGCTGACAAAGACACATTCGTCACTTAAAAAACTACAGGTGTTTAATACCAAAAAAACACAGTACTGCTTCACTAATAGAAACAGCACCATGCCTTACTATTTTCACTGAATCTATATCAAGCAGTATTTAACCGAGCTTGCCGTTGAGAAAACCGTAACCGCTGGTAGTTTTGCTCATTTCGTCGCTGCCGGTAGACGCGTAACGCAATGTCAGGTCTATGAGCGGGTATCACTGTAATTAACTCAAAACCCTTTTTGGCTAGCTGTCTGTACATCATCTTATTACCAACCAGGCCACAACAAACACTTTGTATGAGATAACTCAAAGCCAGTGCGAGCAGTATGAGCTGCATACCATAGTGAAACAAATAAAGTAAACAAGAGATGTATGCTACCACTATGACACTAATACCAAATAAGGCCAGTAACGGTAGCCCCTTAAAAAGAGCCCACAGCCAACCAAAGTGAAAACCAGGCCATGACCAGCCACGCTTTACCACTTGGATATCATGAGCACTATTTTCAAAAATCATGTATTTATTCATAGCCAGTCCTTTGTTTATTCCCTTCGTAACAGGGATACTTCAAGCTAAAACATGAAATGCTTTAGTGCATAATTCCTTCACACCAAAAATAACTACTGCTTCTCAGGTCTGCGAACAATCAGGGCATCAATCATGCTATGACGCACAACTGCATCATAAAACTCTCTACCCTTTAGTGATTTAATTACAACAAGTGAATCATTAATACTTTCTACTGTTCCCGAGAGTTCCTGACCAGAAGAAAGCACAACAGTGATGGGTTTGTTTTTATACTGAATTAAAATCTGGGATAATGTCTCACCATAAGAGAGATAAGACTCACTTTTCACCTTATCTGACTTCACACTTTCTGTTTTAGAAGGTGTATCTGCATGAGTTTCACCATAACTTAGCAGGGGCGTCAAACAAAGAGAGAGTACAACACAAATAGGCTTTACAGCATTCCATAACATAGGCAGTTTCCCTTAACGTTCCTAACGCAATACCCTTCACTTAGGGTATATATTCATGTTTAACCAAGATCTCATGATCCTGCTTTTCAATTAAACTTAACGACTCCATTAAATAGTTCAACACTCACACAGGAATGAGTGCTGGCAATACCTCCCCCAACAAGCCAACTCGCAAGATTAATACCCTTCACCATTGACTTTTAGACTTACCGACTGTGTTTTGTCACTCGGGACTTAGAGTTAAGTGCATCTAACTTTTCACATGGTTTTCAATACACTCAAGGTAAGTTTTAAGCTTCATCACACCATAATGCCTGTCGCCCAAAAACGTCCATGTCACAGGTATACTGTAGTGGAGATTCTGTCACTACAGTAATTCAGCTTGCTACTACGAAGTTGGTATAGCCAGCGTTACCTTTTTGATAGACCCCAGCTATTTGCGTTTTGGTCACATTGAAACGTTTTTATCAAACTCGTCATATTCTTCAATGAATCTCCTATTAATGCCTTTTTAAGAGTGCTTGTAGCCTATACCCTTCGCTTTGAGTATAAATCCCAGGCTTTAATTCAGTTTGAACGTGGTTACCGGTCTTAGAACATATCTTTCACTGGGGTTAATGGCATAACAAGTACTCCGGATTGACTATAGTGTACTCAAACATTGAATAGCAAGACAGGTAAGATTTTTAAATCTTAGAACACACACAAGGTCATGCTTTGAATCACTTCACTTATACGCTTTGTTGTGGGTATAGCATAGTCTAACATTACTTTTTAACTATTTGTGTTGACGAAAACTTACGAAATAATACGTTATTAACATATTTTAACCTTCCGCATTAAATCAATCTAAATAGACCAAATTAACTATAACCAAATCACACTCTTTTATTCATTTTCACAAACATGGCCCCCCTCGAAAATATACCCAATACGAATGGTTTTTAGGTGCGGCCATCGAGTGACGAAGTCCCATGAGCCTATATTATATATTAATAGGTGATTGGGGTGAGGAGTGAAGATAACAAAACCTAGAAATCATTCGTGGATGGGTATAGTGTTTTTTTTGTAAGAACAAAAAGGCACTGCGCAGTGGGCCTCAGTGTATACGCAATACATGAAGACAAAACAGAAACTCACAAAAAATGCAATGCGTTTTTCTACCAGCTATTTATTATTTGCCACTTAACCAGCAAACATAAAACATTCTGCTTACAACAAATGACTTATATACATAAAATAAATTTTGATCATTTTTTATATCTTATATTATGACCTTAACCTAAAACATCAAACAATAATTCCTTCAAATACTTCCTCATCAAAACAACCTTTTTTTACGTATCACATCTTTTTATCATCCATAAAACAAGAGAGGTTTTTATGAAAAAACAAATTCTTGTACTTTGTATCACTACATTAATGAGTGGTGTAAGTCTCGCCCAAGGTAATGGCTTTTACCTAGGGGGCAATGTTGGTCAAACTGATTTTGATGAATGCGCCGACGGTTTTAGTTGTGATGAAAAAGACACCGGCTGGAAACTTTATGGTGGTTATCAATTAAACCAAAACATTGGTATTGAAGCAGGTTATTACAACTTTGGCGAAACCACAGGAAAAAATCGTTTTGGTAAATATTCCGTTGAGGCTGAAGGCTTAGGGGTTGCGCTTACTGGAACATTACCCCTTAATAACCAGTTCAGCCTGACCAGTAAAATCGGGGCAATGCGTTGGGATGCTGATGGCCACTATCGGGGCCGTTTTACCAGCGCTAGTGACGATGAAACTGGCACTGACCTGTTTTATGGTGTTGGAGCAAAGTTCGCAATTGCACCTAATATGGATATTGTCGCCGAGTGGGAGCGCATTGACGACGTAAGTGACGTTGATCACGTTGACTTTATTTCTGCAGGTGTTCAGTTAAAATTCTAAGCACTAAGGCACTGCTATGAGTCTCAATGACTCATAGCAGTATCCTAGTAATCAAGTTGGCCTGTCCTATCAATGGATAACAAAACTCATAATATATACCAACATCTTATATTAAGAGTTCATGTTGGTGTTAAATGAAATCATCACACACAACTGTTGTCTAATCGATACAAATACAATTCTCAATTTTCTTCCTATTACCTGTTTCAACCTAGGGGTGACCTTATGAACTTAAAACAGTTATCCATCGTATCCTTTTGTTGTTTAAGCCTGCTTGGCTGCTCTCAACAAGAAGACAGCAACAAGCAAACCCATCAGCAAGTCAAAGCTGAAACACATTCTGAAAGTACTGTCCAACCTGAACAGCCCGAACAAGCCGAACAAGCTGGGCATACCATCGAAGAAACCTCAAAAATAAGTATTGTGGGCAATTGGGCATACTCGAAAGAAGATTGTCAAACGGTTAAGACAGACCCTGCAACTTACCACTTTCCACTTGAAGTTACTTCAGAAAAAATTTCAGGTTACGAGTGGTCATGCAATATTCAGAATACCGATAAATATGAAGATGGTTATTGGCGCATTCAAAGTCAATGCTCAGGTGAAGGGGAAAGTTATGAAGAACAGTTTTACTTAAAACCTAAAGATGCCAATACATTACTATGGAATATTAAAGACAAAAACCGTATTGAAACTCTTGTTCGTTGCTCCTCGTAAAAGCCACACCATATTATAATAACTTATATGTACCCAATACGAATGTTTTTTAGGTGCGGCCATCGAATAACGAGACCCCATGAGCCTATAAATAATAGGTGATTGGGGCGAGGACTGAAGATAACAAAACCTAGAAATCATTCGTGAAGGGTATAAAAACCCATAACCTTGGGCTTTAAATCCCCCTCCACGTTAGGACCTGTTAAGGCTTAAACACTTAAAATTATTTTTTCTTTAATTTTTCATAGGCTAACTCACTAACATCATCACATGTTGATTCAGTTAGCCTAATCAAGTATTCCTTTGCGAGAGGATGCCTATACTCTGATAATAACTCAATTAAATCACATAAAAGGTATTCATCATTAAAACTCAGGATACGTTCAAGAATTTGAGGAGAGCCTTTTTTCCATTTACCCTGTAAACGACGAACAGCCTCCCATAGTTCATCTTCATCATTACTTGTAGCAATAATTTTCATTGCCTCTGCTTTTGTTATTGACTCACTTTCAATTTCTTTCAATTTTTTTGTTTTATAGCCTCCAGCTTGTAGACATCTAGGACAAGAACAAGGTTTTTTACCATGCGCATGAGGTTGATATCGCCACCCCATCGGTTTAGGGATTTTTCTTATCTTTATAATCTCCCTTGGTTCAATTTTTCTGTCAATAAAAAATTCATACCCTAGTTTATCCTCAGCATTCATAAATAATGAAATTGCTTTATTTAACTCCATTTTTTCATGTTGCAAATGGTATTTACCAAACCATATTTCTTCATCGTCTGGTATTTTGAAGTCAACAGCTGCAAAATTCTTAATGCCAAACCGCTTAAGTTCCCGCGCCCATTGATGTGATATAAAACAATCTTTCATATGGGGCATAAAAAATACAACATTTCTATAGCCGGGCTTTATACCCGCTCTTTTGATAGCTGCCTCATTCTCTATGCTAGTAATATGCACAAGTACTGCCATCTTTCACCTGCCCCCCTTAATTAAGGGCTATTGTTAATAGGTACAGGTTCAATCCTTTCAATCACATAATCTGTAAGGTTCATTTGGTTATCTAAATTAATTTCTATGCCATCGCCACCTTTATCAGGATCAGCTGGCCCTATATAAATGATATAACCTTCCGCGACTTTCTTTAGTTCCACACGCTGATATTGTAAATTAATACGCTTACTCACTAATCCACTCGGAAGCTCAGAAATCCACTCAACAGAATCCATATTTTCTGAAAAGTCATACCACATCTCAGTCATAATAAGCTCGTCTCTCGTATTAATCTTTTCTATACCCAAAGCGGAGGGCATATCAAGGAAGAGTAAAGGCTAACAACCCGCAAATAGCAAAATTTTAGCATCAGTTGAACCAGTCAAAAAATAAACTGATGGAAATAAAGGGACTTTAATATGCAAAGGCTGTTATAGACATCAGCCCAGGGTGTAAAGAGATAATTATTACAGATAAGTTTATCTTATGCTCAATTAGAATCATTAATTTTACTAATTAATAGTATTTTTATACTCTTTCATCATATTAGAGCAAACATAATAAAAAGAGAAACAAGCGAGATAAACATGAAGATAAAAGTACACTTTCCTTCTGGAAAAACGATGACTTATCACAACATCAATACATCACTTATTAAATCTTTTGATAAAAGCGGGATTAGCTATACAGTCACCCTTAACAAAATCAAAAGCCAAAATTCAAACCGATAATATACCCTTCACGAATGATTTCTAGGTTTTGTTATCTTCACTCCTCACCCCAATCACCTATTAATATAGGCTCATGGGGCTTCGTCACTCGATGGCCGCACCTAAAAACCATTCGTACTGGGTATATAAATAAATAGTTTTGACTGCATGAGGTTTATTTTACAAAACAAGGCCCATTTTAAAATATGGTACGCTAGATTTAAAGAAACGCTCACCAAATACTTTAAATCCTAAGCGCTGATAAAAGGAACGCGCGGACTCACGCGCATCACACCACAAGTACTGAATCCTGGACTCCATTAAGTACGTAAGTACATACTCAATCAATGCCGAACCAATACCTTTTCCTTGATAGTCATTCAATGTAGCTAACTTTCGTAATCTTGCCTGAGTGCCATCAATATAAATAGAAGCAACTGAAACCAGCCTCTGATCCAGATAAACACCAAAGTGTATACCCGTTACGTCCTCATCAACACAACAGAACTCAATGGGCTTTTCAGGCCAGAGAACCTGATGCCTTACCGGTAATACATCTTCAGCATTAATTTGCTTTATGTTCATAAGTACCGCGTTTATCCAAAACAGAAATGGGGTCTATTATATACAACCTCATCAGCTCACAACAATAAACTCAAGGCATCCAATGTATTAGCATTCAGATATGTGCTATCTTCTATAGCATTTGCAGTAGACGTTAACGGTTTTTGATTAAATGTTAGACACCGGCAAAACTTATGAAACGCCCGAAGGCATTCGGCTAGAATTAGACGTCGCAGGTCCACTGGTTAGAGTGACTGCGTTTTTGATTGACTTTGTCATTCGGGCTGTTGTCTTTCTAATACTCGGAATTATTCTGGAGATTTTTGGCGACTTAGGCTTTGGCTTATTCCTAATTTTTGCGTTTATTATCGATACCTTTTACGGCGCTCTGTTTGAGACCTTTTATAATGGTCAAACTCCAGGCAAGCGTGCCATGAATATTCAAGTGATTAATGAAAACTTTACCCCTGTCAGTTTCTCCCGTGCTTTTTTGCGTAACCTAATTCGCTATGTCGATTGGCTACCACTGTTTTATGTTACTGGACTGGTGACGATGACATTACGACAAGATTTCAAACGACTAGGCGACATAGCAGCAGGCACGCTTGTTGTTTATAACGAACCAACCGCCAAACTGAATACGTTACCTGACGTGACGCCAATTAAACTGCCCATCTCACTTGCTATTGAAGAACAGCGCGCCATTATTAATTTTGCAGAACGCTACCGTTCAATATCGAATGCAAGAGCAGAGGAGCTTGCCAATATTGTTGAACCGGTCTTCAAGCGTGAAGGTACCTCAGCTGTCACCTATTTACATCAACTAGCCAAGGGTCTGTTGTCATCACAATGAAGCAGCAAGATTTTGAACGACGCTATCAGGCTCAGTGGGACCGTCTGCAAACACTTGCCAAACAAGTCACTAAGGTTTTTCCTAAGCCTCTCAGTACTGAGGAAGCGGAAGAATTTATTACCCTATATCGACAAACCTGTAACCATTTAGCATTAGCAAGACAGCGCCAATACAGCCGTTTTTTAACGGAGCACCTTAATCAACTTTCACTTTTGGGCCACCAGTGTCTTTACCGACAACGAATAGGTTTTTGGAGTAAGTTGGGTCGCTTGTTTTTGTACGAATTTCCACAACTTATTCGACAGGAGTGGCGTTTTTTTTGGATTGCAACCCTTGCGCTTTATTTACCAGCAATACTCTTTGGGTTAGCCGTCTGGATGTCACCTGATGTGTTATACAGCTTTATTGATCGAGAAACGGTTGTCAACTTTGAGTCTATGTACGAGCCATCACGCAAAATCATCGGCTTTGAACGCGACTCAGCTGACGATTTTGCAATGTTTGGTCACTATATAAAAAACAACATTACTGTCGGCTTTCGAACCTTTGCAGGTGGTCTGTTAGCCGGTATTGGCAGTTTAATTATTCTGTTTTTTAATGGGTTACTTTTTGGTGGGCTAGGTGCCCATATGATTAATATTGGTTATGTTGAAACCTTTTATTCCTTTGTCTGTGGACATGGTTCCTTTGAGTTAACGGCTATTGCGATTTCGGGCTGTGCAGGTTTAAAGCTGGGATGGGCACTGATAAGTCCTGGCAACCTAAGTCGTAAAGCAGCACTCATGAAAGCCTCTCAGATCAGTATCAAACTTATTTACGGCGTAATTGGCATGCTGGTGATTGCCGCCTTTATTGAAGCCTTCTGGTCTTCATCTACCCTCTTCCCTGCATACACTAAGTATTGGGTAGCTGTGGGACTGTGGACAATTGTTATCTGCTACTTTTTAGGGGTCGGCCGGAGGTCACATGGATCTGAGTAAAATAACCGTTACTGTCCGCCCTCGTAGTAGCTGGCAAGCGGTTGACTTAGGACTGGCGATGACCAAACGCTGGTTCTGGCCTCCATTAATGGTCAGCTTAATAATCACTCTGCCAATATTTTTACTGCTTTGCTGGTTGTTTAATGATGAACCCTATTGGGCTGTGGTGATTATCTGGTGGTTACAGGGGATCTGGGAAAAGCCCACACTGTTTTACTACAGCCGATTACTTTTTGGGGAGTCACTGAGTTATCGCCAATTGCTTGCTGCTGCAGGTAAAACCTGTCGTATTCAGTGGTTTTCCTCACTCTTGTGGCGACGAATTAGCCCCCACCGCTCATTTAATTTACCAGTCAGTGTATTGGAAGAATTAAATGGCTCCAAGCGCCGTAGACGTCTACAAATTCTCCATATACGAGGTGGCGCATCTATTTTATTAACACTGATTCTGCATGGATTATTATGGCTTTTTTTACTTGCCACCATTGCTTTTATTAATATGATGATTCCGGATGAAGTGGTTCAACATCAAGACCGTTTAGCTTTTTTTGGTCTGTTTTCAACAGACATCGCGCTCTGGCTTGGCTGTATACTGATGTATATCTTTATCGTTTTATTTAATCCATTCTATATTGCCTGCGGCTTTTCATTGTACATCAATAGCCGTACTCACCTAGAAGCTTGGGATACTGAAATTGCCTTTCGTCGTTTACTGGCTCGTCACCAACAATCTCATCTGGCAACCACTAAGCTTGCTAGTATTCTCGCCTGGGGAGCAGGCATACTGCTTACCACCTGTTTGAGCTTACCTAACGCAAGCTGGGCACAAACATCAGCAACAACAGAACCCAATAAACCTAAAATAGTCGCCAAACAGCAAATTAATGAAATTCTCGCAGACCATGACTTTGGCTACCACAAAAACATCACGAACTATCGTCTACCTGACTTTAATTTAAAAAAAGATGTTCCAGAACCAGAACATGATCTCGACTTTTCTGGCATAGAGTCCTTTATTAAAGGCATGGCTAAATTAATTGAAATTTTATTATGGGGTGCAGCCATTGCGTTAGTCGTCTTTTTACTTTACCGCTATCGTCGCTGGGTTAATTATTTAGTACCTAAACAGTGGCGTTGGAAAAAGACACCAAAAGCACAACCCATTACAGAAATAATGGGTTTGGATATACGACAGTCACATTTACCCGATGACTTGCTTGCCCACGTTCGTACACTGAGCAACCATAACCCCCGGGAAGCCTTAAGCTTGCTATACCGCGGGACACTGAGTAAATTACTTCACAATTACCAGCTTCGTTTTCAATCTTCTCATACTGAAGGTGAGTGTTGCCAACTTGTAGAGAAAGACACCCCCCAGTTCAGTGATTTTTTTCACCAGCTCACCCTGTGCTGGACCACGACGGCTTATGGACATGAGCTACCTGACCGATCGGCGCTATTAGCACTTTGCCAACAGTGGCAACAGTTATTTATGCAGGGTGACCAATGAATCGTAAAGCATCACTTGAAGTCAATTGGCCCATCCTCATTATTTTAGGTTTCATATTGCTTTTTGTAGGTCTCTTCTGGTTAATGCTAGAACCCTATGACGACACTGAGTGGGTACCACCTTCTACAGAAGCAAGACTGAATGAATACCTTGCGGCTGAGCGTTTTATTAAGCGAAATAATATCCATATTGAAAGCCATAAAAACTTAAAATTACTGGATAAACTGCCTAAAACCAGTGATGCCATCATTTTAAGCAGTTCCAGAGCTTCTTTGTCAGAGCAACGTCGTCAGCAATTAGATACCTGGGTTCGCAACGGGGGGCATTTATTAGTCAGTTATAGCGAGCCATGGTTATTTGACGATCAGGTACTTGACCCGCTGTTGGAGTCTTGGGGAATTAAAGCCGTCTATCTTCAAGACGACGAACGTAACACTTTACAGCAAAAAAAATCATCTAAAAAAACTGAAAGTGACAATACCACAGAAGACGTACCTCTGTGTAAAACACCGGTTCGTTTACCCAATACATTAATCTGGCCGACTGAAAAAGAACCTTTGACCATTGATTTACAAACAAGCTTTGGTTTAGTCAACACACAAGGTGAGTTACTGTTAAAAAACAGTGTTGAACCACCTTATCAGCTTATTCAAAAAACCATTGGTGATGGCCGTGTCACTGTGCTGACGTATATGGGTATTTGGCAAAATGATGAAATTGGTGATTATGACCATGCTTATCTTTTACGCTTATTATTAGCTGATCACACTTCTGTTTGGTGGCTTTACGGGTTGGAATACCCATCTCTATGGCAACTATTAGTACAGCACGCACTGCCTATACTGTTTTCACTGGCTGCATTTATTCTTTTTTTCTGCTGGTATCATGCCAAGCGCTTTGGCCAGACAAAACCAGAAGCCAGCCCAGAACGACGCCAGTTACTCGAACATTTACAAGCTGTCGCTAGTTTCTTCTGGCGTAATAAGCAATCTGGTTACCTCATTAACACTTTAAAGCAACAAGTAGAGCAACGTATTCGCTTGCATCACAAACAATACAGTGAGCTGTCTCAAGTGAAACAGTATCAATTATTAGCGACATTAAGTGGCTTACCTATTGAAGAGGTGCAGTGGACAATGTCCCAGGACACCTTACACAATGAAATTGAATTTATTCGTGTTACTAAAAACCTGCAACATATCAGGAACCAGCTATGAGTAGCCTTAATCCAGAAATATTCAGCAAGGCCTCTGAACAAGTTAATGCCATACGTACCGAAATTAATAAAGCCGTCATTGGGCAAGAGTCTGTCGTTGACCAAGTCCTGATGACGTTACTTGCCTCAGGTCATGTACTAATCGAAGGGGTTCCAGGTTTAGGGAAAACACTACTGGTAAGAGCATTAGCCGCTTGCTTTGGCTGTAAATTCGGGCGCATTCAATTCACTCCTGACCTCATGCCGAGTGATGTCACAGGCCATGCAATATACGACATGAAAAGTGAAGAATTTAAAATACGTCGTGGACCAGCCTTTACCAACTTATTGCTTGCCGATGAAATTAACCGAGCCCCTGCAAAAACTCAAGCGGCTTTACTGGAAGTCATGCAGGAAAAACAAATTACTATTGAAGGTCGTCCCTTATCTCTTCAACCACCTTTTATGGTATTAGCGACTCAAAACCCCATTGAACAAGAAGGTACTTACCCATTACCAGAAGCAGAGCTGGACCGCTTTATGTTGAAAGTAAGTATTGACTATCCTTCTCTTGAGGCGGAAAAAAACCTTGTTTCACTAGTGACGACAAATAAGTTATCTGATGTACTTGACGTCTCTGAGTTACAACAAGTTGTTTCGCCAGAAGGCGTAATTCAGTTACAAAAAGTGACGGCGCAAGTTGATGTAGATGACCAGGTACTGGATTACGCTATTCGGATTATTCACGCCACACGTGCTTGGCAAGGGTTAAACCATGGTGCAGGGCCACGGGGTGGAATTGCCTTGATTCGAGTAGCACGCGCTAGAGCGTTACTAAGAGGACAGCACTTTGTTACACCAGACGATGTCAAAACGGTTGCGCCTGCTGCTTTGCGACATCGACTAGGCTTAGCGGCAGAGCTGGAAATTGAGGGACTTTCTGTAGAGGAAGTGTTGAAAAATCTACTAGACAGTGTTGCTGCTCCAAGATCATGACACCAAGTAAACGCTTACTTTTTCTGTCCGGTGGCATCACTATTGCCACCTGTCTTATTTTTATCGGTAACCTTTTTGGGTATAACCTCAATTTTTTAGAAACCTATGGACACTATCTTTTTGCCGCAACCCTTATTCTGTTATTAATTGACAGCCTAACACTAATCAAATCACCCGTTTTACATATTGAGCGTGAAGCCCCAGCATCAATGTCGCTGGGTGAGTGGCATAAAATAAAGCTGATCATGACCAATACAGAGGACAGCCCACAACAGTTAAGTGTTATTGATGGTTATCCTCAAGGTCATGACGTTAAAAACCTACCCCAAGATATAACCATTCCACCCGCAAAGCGGCTGGTAATACACTACGAGTTACGCCCATTACATCGTGGTGAATACAGCTTCACACCTTGCTACATTAAAAGCTTTAGTCTTATGGGGCTATGGCAGCGCCAGTTTCGCCTAGGACCCTCCACGAAAACCCGTGTCTATCCTAACTTTGCTGCCATCAGTCATTATTTATTATTGGCGACGGATAATCACGTCAGCCAGATGGGCATTCGCCAAAAACCTCGGCGCGGAGAAGGCCTGGAATTTCACCAGTTACGAGAATACCGTGAAGGTGACAGTATGCGCCAAATTGACTGGAAATCGAGTGCGCGAAAACGTAAGCTGATTTCCAGAGAATACCAGGATGAAAGAGACCAGCAAATTATCTTTATGCTCGACTGCGGTCAGCGTATGCGCACACAAGATGGTGACCTCAGCCATTTCGACCATTGTTTAAACGCTATGCTACTGTTGGCGTATGTTGCGCTAAAGCAAGGGGATGCAGTAGGCCTTATTACTTTTAGTGGACAACACCGCTGGTACCCACCTACCAAAGGCCTGCACACCATTAATCAGTTACTTAATCAAATCTACGATTTGCAGGCAACAACACAGGCCAGTGATTATTCATCTGCAGCTAAACATTTAATGCAATATCAACCAAAGCGTTCATTAATCATCACCTTATCTAATGTGCGAGATGAAAATGCGGATGATTTAATTCCAGCCTTAAAGCTACTTCGTCGTCGGCATTTGGTACTACTGGCTAATCTGCGGGAACATATTCTGGACACATTGCATACCCAACCCATTGAAGACTTTAATGGTGCATTAAATCATGCGGCCAGTGAAGTCTATTTAAAACAGCGCAAAGCCTTACATGACCAATTAATCAGCCAGTCAATTTTTACTCTGGATAGCCTGCCCGAAAAACTCCCCCCTGCGATAGTGAATCGATACTTGGATATTAAGCGGAGTAACCAATTATAATCCTTTAAAGCTAATCGTATGAACAATAACTCAATAAGCATATCAGTAATGGAATGGGCTGCTAAAGTAATGGTTGACCATGAAATTGATTTCATATTCAAGAGGTAACGAAATGGAAGTAGAAGTCATTGATTTTGCACCCATTGGTTCAGATGAACGTGGTGTAACCAAAAAATTTAGTATAAAAGATTATGGCCAGTTTGTTTTCTTAACGCGAAAAGCAGGCTCAATCAGTGGGAATACATACCACGAAGGCAAAAACATTGGTACTAAAGAAAAAACCTTCGTGCTTATATCTGGAAAAGTAAAGCTCTTATATCGACTCCATGGCACATCAGAAATCAAAGAGCAAATTATCGATGAGCATAAGGTAATTAAAGTTTTTCCAAATGTCGTTCATAAAATGGAAGCGTTAACGGACATTATCATTTTAGAAAACAATTCGATTGAAGATATCGCCAATGATTGCATTCGTGAAGCTGTTTAACTTATCTGCTGCAGAATGCAGCAAACAGTTCAACGAATACTACCCACCTTTGTCCTATCATACCCTACAACGAATTAGGATTATTTTTTATTTAAATGTGACCAGAAGATAGCAAATGGTGGGTGTGCAATGCTTGATTCATGCATTGCATTGGTACAATCTTTATTGTCACTAGTTACAAATATACCCAATACGAATGGTTTTTAGGTGCGGCCGTCGAGTGACGAAGCCCCATGAGCCTATGTTAATAGGTGATTGGGATGAGGAGTGAAGATAACAAAACCTAGAAATCATTCGTGAAGGGTATATGTTTATATACAATTTCCCTGTAGGAGACATCAGGTAGTATCATATTAAACTGTAGTATTCATCGCAAAATACTAAGGGAGGGAGGGTTTGTATTGTACTTTCTTAAACCAGGGATAAAAAAATATCCTGAAAAACGGTGGAATCTACCGGACCGTATTTTTTTTGGCTTTGGCGCATGTCATATTTTAGCCGGGGTTTTTCTTAAAAAATTCTGAGATAAAGGCTTTTATGCTTTGAGGATTTTGCCTAAAGCAGGGTTCTATGGGAACCACATTTTTGTCACTGATGGTATTGTTGCTTTTGATTTTCATGGCTATTCGCTCAAAAATCAGCTAATAGCTCATTTTCGGAAAGGCTGGTCTGCACGTTATCCAGGATGGGATGCTCACATAGACGTGGTTGACTTTCCACTACTTGATACCGATAGTCTCAATCAGCGGAAAATGCTTGGTCCAAACCAATACTTATTCAACCCCATTAAAAGAGCTGAGCAGTTTCTTAATCGATTTGATCATGAGCATCTGATTGCAACAGTTTTAAAGAAAGCTTGCTGAGAGATTCATTTCATGGCTAACCTAATAAACCAGACGGCCTTCACAGGCTTCTGGCCCAATTGATTTTAATCTATCAGACTAAAATCAGTTTCAGTTTTTGACTTTGTAGCCAAGTGATATCTGCTTCAGGTATACCTTGATTCGTTATGACAGTAGTAAAGTCATCAATCTTACCCAACGTTGTGGGGCATATTTTTCCGAATTTACTGGCATCAGTCAGAATAATATTACGCTGTTTTTTCTTCAAAATAGCATGCACAACATCTGCACGCATCATATCACGACTGGTAAAGCCTGTATTTTGATGAAAACCATCCACACCAATAAATGCCGTACTAAAATTAATATGCTCAATACACAGTTTCGTTAATGGTCCAACTAAACTTTCACTTTGCGACTGGTAAACACCACCCAGCAAAATAATATCGATATGATCATTTTTAAGTGAGTGCGCTATATAAGCACTTGGGGTAATGATAGAAACATCACCACGCTGTGCTAAAGCTTTAGCAAGTAATGCATTAGCACTTCCTCCTTCAATTAATACGGTCTCCCCCGGTAATACTAAATCCGCTGCATGGGCTACTAATCGCTGCTTTACATCAAAGTGGATTGTCAACCGTTCATTAACATCATCGGTCTGTACTGAAATAGCACCCCCATGAACGCGTTTTAAGTGGGCTTGCTGCTCCAGATAAGAGAGGTCACTGCGAATAGTAACCTCTGAAACACCTGTGTGGGCTGCTAGCTCACTGACCGTTAACCGTTTATGTTCATTGATTAAGTGGATAATTTCCAGGTGTCTTGCGTTCACAGTGCTCCTTAAAGCTTTCTATATCACTACCTATATCACTCTTTCTAAAGACAACTAATCTATACGGTACTTAGCGTACTAAATGATAAAAGCTATCTTACAAACAATGTTCCGTACGGGCAATGATATCATTTTGTGCATCCACCGAGAGCGCTGTAAAAAATGCTGAATACCCAGCAACACGCACCACTAGATCCCGATATTCTTGCGGATTGGCCTGAGCCGCTAACAACGTTTCTCGGGATACGATATTATATTGCACATGCCATCCCTTATAGACATCAAAAAACGTACGTATAAGCATGGATAGTTTATAAAAATCCTGCGCCGTTTCCAGTGTACCTGGTGTTAGTTTTTGGTTAAGCAATACACCACCCAAAATTTTATCTGTTGGCAGTTTTGCAATGGAACTATATACCGCCGTAGGACCATGAGTATCAGTACCTGAAGAGGGGCTTGCACCTTCTGCAAGTGGTGCATACGCTTTACGGCCATCAGGTGTCGCCATTGTGTTTGCACCAAAGGGGACATTTGCAGAGATGCTTGATGTGCCTGCATAATACCCACCACCAATTGGTCCACGACCAAAACGGGTATTTTTATGCTGCGTTAACTCGTCAATGTACATGTCATAAGCTTGAACCAATAACTTATCTACGTCACAGTCATCATTACCGTATTTACTGGCATAATTAATTAACACTTGGCGTAACTGCTCACCTTCAATGCCATTAAAATTATCTGCCAATGCTTTCGCTAACGCTGGCTGTGATACTTTTTCCTGTTCAAATACAAGCTGTTTCAATACGGCTAAACTGTTGCCTAAGTTTGCAATACCCACTTGTAAGCCTGATACCCAGTCATACACCGCACCACCTTCTTTAATAGGTTTAGCACGACTAATGCAGTCATCAACTAATGCCGAGCAAAAGATATCTGGTGCTAGCTGCTCCAAAGCCGTATCAACAACCGCATCAATCGCAACCGAATGACGTGTAAAATATTGAACTTGCTGTTGCCAAGCACTCATTACTTCATCAAAGTTATTAAAGTTGCCTTTATTAAGGGATTTTTCATGGGCTAAAAACACTTGTTGTGTTGTAGCATCTTTTCCCTCATCCAGTGCCGCCAACAAAACACGGGCAAAATTTAAAAAGCTCATGCCTGTACAGCGATAACCCCATTTACCGGGTACAGCCGTTTCAATACAGCCAATGGCCGCATAGTTATAAGCATCCTCACGGCTTACACCTAAATCTATAAATGCTGGTATCACAATTTGATCGTTATTAAATGCAGGCATACCAAACCCACACTTAACCACAGTTAAACAGCCGAGCAGGAAATCCTGACAGATATTTTGGTGGTAGCGCACACTTAAATTTGGCTGGGTTGAGCGTAGCTGTCCACAGGATTCCAAAATGGCGAGTGATAAACTGTTCACGGCATCAATAGGATAACCCTGTTGATCAAGCTGTTGCCCCCCTATAGTGACGTTTTGATATAATGGGCTGCCAGCTGAAGCCTTAGAGTGAGTACCTGAACGAATTTTATTCACTTCTAATAATTTTAACCAACAGCTTTGTAACAGTTCCAATGCAAAGCCGCGGGTCAGTTGATTTTTTTGCTCAACATCTTTTTTATAGAAGGGATATAAATATTGATCCATTCGCCCAAAAGACACCGAATGTCCATTGGACTCAATTTGTAAAATAAGTTGTACAAAATAACACAGCTGCAATGCTTGCCAAAACGTTTCTGGTTTTTGATGAGCAATATGATTACAGTTTTCAGCTATAACCACTAACTCACGCTTTCTAAAAGCACGGGTTTCCAGATGAGCCATTTCAGCAGCCAGCTTTGCATATCGTTTAATATGCTTTTGTACCGCTTCGATAACGATATGTACTGCGTCTAAAAATTGTGTGTTTCCTAAATGACTTTCTTCACTATTATGTGAGACTAACTGTTTTTGCAATTTAACGTCTGCCAACAATCCATCCAGACCTTTTGCTAATAATTTTTTATTATTTATTGCAAGATGCGCATCGCCTGAAGTCATATTACCTTCAGCTTTGATAATACCAGAATCTAATATTGCCTTTTGTTCGTCAGTGAATTGTGCATAACATTGGTCTTGCACCGTTTTACCTTGCCAAAAAGGAATTATTTCTTTCAGGGTATTTTTATTCACTTCTGACAATGAAAACCCTGCACCAGGTCGGTCCGCGAGAGCATCAACTTCATTCGCTAACCAGTTAACCGTATATTCAGGGAATATGGGTGCTGCACGCAAATAGCTTGCCTGATTACCAATAATTAATTCATCATTATCAATCCAGATAGTCCTCGTTTCAAGATGTTCAGACAATGCTAAAGCACGCTTCATCATAACGGGCAGTGTTGGATTTTTTTGATAAACACGTGTATATGCCACAGCTCGCTCAGTACAAACCGGTGGCTTAATAATATTAATTAATACTTCTTTATGTTTTTGTATACGCAATGGTAAGTAGTCCAGATTCATAACTATCCTCTCACTGACGTTTGAAGCTGTTTTAAAGGATGGTGCTCAGCATATTCACATGCTTTTTGTAAAAGTTCAGGATTATCTAATGACTTATCTTTTCCTTGATAGCTTAATCCCAACATTTTATATTTTTGAATACCTAACGTATGATAAGGGAGAAAGTGAATAGCTTTGCAGTTTGATAGACGTGCAGCAAAATCAGTAATTAATGCCAACTCTTCTAAAGAATCATTAAAATCTGGAATAACTGGAACACGAATCGTTAGATCTTTGACCTGATCTGCCAGTTTAACCAAATTATTTTTGACGAGAGATAAAGTGCCTCCAGTCCACTGTTTAAATTTTTTATCGTCCATGTGCTTTAAATCAACCAGCCATTGATTAATGACAGGAATATTTTGCTCAATTTTTTTCCAACTGACATGTAATGTTGTTTCAATCGCTACATTAATATTTTCTTCCTGCATTTTTTGAGCAATACTATAAACACAATGTGGATGTATAAGCGGTTCGCCTCCAGAAAAGGTCACACCACCACCTGATGATGTATAAAATGGTTTATCACGCTTTAACTGTTCACAGACGGATTGAATATCAACAGGTTCGCCTACCACTCTTAGGGCTTTTGCAGGACAACATGTTTTTAAATTATTGATATCAAACTGATTGAGTTGCTGATGATCTATTAATAGTTCAGAAGATCCATGCCGCTTGATTGCACTGCAGCGATCCTGACATAAGGTACATCCGTTAATACAGGTGGTGGCCTCATACATAAGATCAACATTACGACTTCGACTTTCCGGGTTTTGACACCAGATACAAGACAGAGGGCAGCCTTTTAAAAACAAAACCGTTCTAATCCCTTCACCATCATGAGTTGAAAAGCGTTGAATATCAAAATAGAAGGAGGTTGGCATTTTCGTTTCCACATCAACATTTCGCTTATCGAAAGTAGATTACTTTTACTCGAAGGCTGTATTGATTTAAATCAATCTTTATGATGGGAAGTGGAGTATAGTTTAATGAACCAACCTATGGAGTGAGTGTTATGGTAGAGCTTTATCTTGATAGTGCAGATATTGAAGAGATATTGAGTTTACACGCAAAAGTTAAGCTGTCAGGTGTTACTACAAACCCAACGATTCTGGCCAAGTCACATTGTGGTGTTAACCACCTTTTGTCCACCCTAAATACTCAGCTGGAATCTCCTAGCCGTTTTTTTGTACAAACAATCAGTGCGACTGTTGAAGGGATAATTGCTGAAGCTAAAAAACTACATGCGCTACCATACAACATTGTTGTCAAAGTTCCTGCCACAGAAGCTGGTTTAGCCGCAATCAAAACCCTAAAAAAAGATAATATTCCTATTCTTGCTACCGCTATTTATACAACGGCACAAGGATTACTTGCCGCCCATAATGGTGCAGATTACATTGCCCCCTATGTCAATCGTATAGCGCAAATAGGTGGTGATGGTATTGGTGTTGCGTCCAAACTGCAAAAGCTCATTACCAACGCAAATTTAAGTTGTAAAATTCTAGCGGCCAGTTTTAAAAGTGTTCAACAAGTTGTATCTGTATTAGAGGAAGGTGTAAAAGCAATTACATTACCCTGTGATATTATGCAGGCTATGTATACTCATCCTGCTGTAAATATGGCTGTTGAGGAGTTTAATGAGCACTGGCAAAGCGCTTTTGCCGAACAGCTTTCCTATGAAACTTAACTATATCCTTCGTTTTGGGTATAGCGTAAGTAATATACGTCATTTACTGGGTGTCATGTGTAGCGGGCTTAAGCTGAAGCTGACCTTTAGAAAAGCTCGTTACACGTTCAGTAAATAGTTTTAATTCACTCACAGGCACTGATAATGTATAACACACTGAAACACCATATGTGCTATCTAAAAGCTCCACACCATATTCTTTCATTAGCTGTTTAAATCGAGGTTCCTGGTCGTAGTTTAATTCAATAACAAGGACTTCAGTGGCTACTTTAGTGGTAGTGCTTAATGCTTCCATTGCTTGTTGCGTAGCTCCTGAGTACGCACGAACTAAGCCTCCGGCTCCCAGCTTAATGCCACCAAAGTAACGCACAACTACCGCCAGAATATTCCCAACGCCATGGTGCTGTAAAACATTCAAAATGGGTTTACCCGCAGTGCCTTGTGGTTCACCTGCATCACTCCAGGCAATTTGAGTAGCGCCTTCTGGTGGTCCCGCAATATAGGCCCAGCAATGATGACGTGCATCGGGATACTGCTCCGTTAATGATGCCACTTGAGCTAACGCTTCCTGACGACTTTCAACGGGATAAATCCAGCATATAAAACGACTTTTTTTAATGACGAGTTCAGTCATCACCGGTTCAGCTGGTATTAAATAACTTTTTAGGTCTTTTTCTCCCAGAGACATGTACTCAGGTAACTCCCTCAAAAAACATTAAGTTGGTTATAATAAGGCTTTTCCAAAATTGATGTTAATCACTATGAATCAAGATTGTATCAAAATTGTCGTAGGCTCGCAGAATCCTGTAAAAATCAATGCCGTACGTAATGCCATTGCTTCACTTTATCCTGGTAGCACCGTTGAGTGTACAGGTATGCACGCACCGTCTGGGGTGCCTGACCAACCCATGACAGCAAAGCAAACCCGTGAAGGTGCAGAAAATCGCGTACGGTTTTGTCAGCAACAGGTGGACGCTGACTTCTATGTTGCACTGGAAGGCGGTGTAGATGTTTTTGAATATGGACCTTCAACATTCGCCTATGTTGTTGTTGCAAATCACAGCCGCCTTTCAGTCGGTCGCAGTGCAATTTTGCCGTTGCCTACCTCTGTGTACCAGGCACTGGAAAAAGGTGAAGAATTAGGCGATGTGATGGATAGGTTATTTAACACACAAAATATCAAACAGAAAGGAGGAGCCATTGGCCTATTAACTAACGGGCAAGCCACACGAGAATCTACATACACTGAGGCATTACTACTCGCGATGGCTCCTTTTCTTTATGAAGAACTATACGATAAATAGCGTATATCCTGTGAGTATTTTTTTAATTTGCAAATACATAAGTTTGATACACGACAGGTATAGGACGAAGGGTTTATCACTGCTACTTATCTTGCTCTGCAAACAATAACTGTTCTAACTCTGGTAAAGACGAAACCTGATACCCAGGCGTAATAGCCTCAGGGGTCGGGTTTTCATGCACATTCAACCAACAAGTTTCAAATCCAGCATTTATACCACCCAGAATATCTGTATCTGGATTATCACCCACCATCAACACTTTGTTTCGTTCTGGTTGCCCCATGATAGATAAGGCATGCTCAAAAATAGCTTGATGAGGTTTAGCAAAACCCACCTGTTCAGAAATAACAAGTATATCAAAGTACTCTCTCAGTCCCAGCCGTTCTAAACGGATCTGTTGCAGCTCAGTAAATCCATTCGTGATTATGCCCAGCTTTACTTTCCCATAAAGTGCACTGACTAAACTATTCGCACCTTCCAAAGGCTTACAAATGTCAGCCATTGCAGATAAAAAAGCACTATTTAGGTCTTTGGATGAAACCCTTAACTGTTGAGCCCAGCTTGAAAAACGTTGATGCTGAAGTTCTTGAGCACTAATATCTCCGTTCTGATAATCTATCCAAAGTGGTTTATTGACTTCCTGATAGGCTAGATAATCATCAGCAGAAAACTCAACATCAAATTGCGCAAACATACGCTGTAGCCCACTGAATGCATCAAAGTGAAACAAAGTTTCGTCAGCATCGAACAAAATCCACTCATAGTGCTTCATTCTGTCTTTTACTCCATATTAACTTCATCACCCTCAAGGTATAACCTTCACGAATGATTTCTAGGTTTTGTTATCTTCACTCCTCACCCCAATCACCTATTAATATAGGCTCATGGGACTTCGTCACTCGATGGCCGCACCTAAAAACCATTCGTATTGGGTATAAGCGCCATATTAACACTATTTTTCAAAGGCAACAAAAGCACCCTGTTTTATCAAAGAATTATAATTAAACAACTAATCTACCGACTCACTAATCAAGCGTAGTTTACGATTAGTTAATAATAGAAGGTATTCAAGAAAACCAGACTATTTCTTAAATAGTGAAGTTTTCAAAAATAAGAAAAAAGAAATGTGAGCAATCAACTAAAATAGCAGAAAATTATTAATTAATATTTTTCGAGATAGATCCACCCCACAAGGTATCAAACACTGCAGACTAACGAAAGCTAAAAAACTCTCTGAGAGAGGATGCAAGATTAATAATACCTTGATCTGCTTCGACAATTTCAAAACCAGAATCAAAATACCTCTGATCGACATCTGGCTTGCTCCACTGGCTAACAGCTTTAAAGTCAATGTATACTTCTGTGGGGCTAACCTCATGTGGAATTTTAATACGCATTTCAAAAGACTCCCCCACCATAACAGGAATCTCGCTGATCAACATAAGTCCTTGAGCAGAAATATTCCCTATATACCCAATTGGACGATCAGTGAAACGATTATAAATTGTTAAATAAGCATTTAACTGGTGCCGTGTAATAGCACGCTGTTCTCTAGAAGGATACGCTTTACCCATCGCCGCTCAATACCAAAGTAATAAGCCCACCTCAAACTGCAACAAAAATACGCAAGCACCAATACAAAACAATAAGCATTTGCTTTAACTTATTCGTTTTTTAATGTCTTTCAATTACTGATCGATACATTAATGGATAAAAACTCAACAACGTATTTTATTGTTAATTTAAGGTATAAGACAATTTAGTTAAATATTAATGACGCATAGAATATACTATCGACCAAATTGCCAAAAGTGCAACTGATTTAATAGGCCAAGAAAACTATTTGAATTGATACACTAAAATTGAGTACACCTAATGTAAGAGATACATTTTGAGGCAGGTGTTTTATTTCAGAGGGTTTTGAGCACCACCAAGCACTTTCAATCTTGCTCTAGCTCTATATGCATATTCAGACTCAGGGTAAAGTTTTACAATATAACGGTAGGTTTCAACAGCATCCATAAGATAGCCTTGTCTCTCCAAGCATAATCCACGTAAAAAGGAGATCTCAGGCTGCATGTAGCGCCGCGCACGAATCATACGATCAACACGACTTAATGAGTGTAATGTTGCTACACAGTCGCCGCCATTATAATGCTCATAAGCTATATCTAACTGGTTGCTAATTCGATGTGTAGTACAAGCAGATGTGAAGCCAACAATCACTACAATACCACACCACTTATAACCTTGTGCTAGCAACCTCATAGTCAACCACCATCCCCATTAACGCCAAGACTGTTATAGGCATTATCGGAGTATAGTGCAAAAACTTTAGCGACTAGGCTAAATAGACAGCCCTACAGAACACACAACTATTTACTAGGAGTATCACGGAGTGGATATTCACTGGGAAAGTAATATAAATCAGACAGGACATAGAATAGCAAGGAGGGGGAAACAGGCTGGCACCTGAATACTCAGGTACCAGTGCTAACAAGATAGTGACTACTCAGTAATCACCTTTTTAACTTTTTCTACCGCTTTGATATTCGCGATTACACGGCGGTTACGCTGACGTCCTTCTGGCGAACCATTATCCGCAACAGGCTCAGATTCTCCTTTACCAATTGCAGTCAAACGTCCAGGTTGAATGCTATATTGCTCTATCAGCGCCTGACGCACTGCATCTGCACGAGACTGAGACAGCATGAGGTTATAGGCATCATTACCCACAGAGTCGGTATGTCCTTCAATAGTTACATGAATATTTGAGTAACGCTGTAAGAAAGAAGCAACTTTTTCCAGCTCAGGGTAAAACTCTGGCTTGATAACAGCTTTATCAAAGTCGAACTCAATATTCAAACGAATACTGACGGGCTTATCTACATAGATTTCTTTTGGCTGTGGAGCTGGTGGTGGTGGCTCTTGACGCACAATTTTACGTTTAGTTTCACCTAGTGCCAACTTCACAGAAAACATCACAGCCTGATCATGTGTTTCATTATCAAGGCTATAGTAATCACGTACATCTGCACGCAATGCCAAACGATCTGTTAGCTCACGCTCAACACCAACACCTAGGCCAAGTAATGTCTCATCATCAGTACCAGCATTGCTTGGATCAATGCGCATGTGAGCGGCACTGGCTAATGCATAAGGCTTCCATTTACCAACAGGGGCAATGTAATAAAGACTGTCTAAATGATACCACTTGGCATCAATACTGTTATCTAGTCCAGGGTTTTCAGTATCATTTATTTTACCGAACCCAAACTGAACAGCCAGATTGGAATTAATTTGATAACCAAAGTCTAAGCTGTAAAGGTAGTCATCTTCGATATCACGTTCATTATCAAAGAAATATTTGCCAAATGAAGGCGCTACATAAGCGTGTGGGACAACTTCCTCTTCAGCCACAACCGAATGGCTTGCTAGCGCAAAAATAACGCCTGTAGCAAACAAGGATAATTTTTTCATAAGCTTAAAACTTCTCCAGTACTATCACGTTTCTGTGAAAAATTATATTTAAACAATCTGCACAATAACAGTGAAATAATGTAACCTGATGGTAATAGTTAGACTTTTTTCTTAAATTTACACAACGTAAACTTTGTAAAAAAAATAAAACAATCACAGTTAAAATTTAAGGAATGGAATGCCTGTGTCTCAAGAATACTTAATGCAACATACAACAAAGCATGTGCTGTTATTCATTGATTTACATACAAATATTGCAACGACTATAGCAAAACTCTCACTCCTCCCCAAAAAAAACATAAAACAGGTCACCCTATTTTTGGAATACTATCAACACCACTTTTTTGTTCATCATTTTCTACCAAGCTCACTTCAAACTAAGCTGCATCAACAATGGAAAGTACAGCTTGAGCAACACATCAAACCACTCCTGAGCTGGTGTACCCAACATCAATACCACTATCAGATTATTTATGGAGAACACGCACACTCGCTTGAAGTACTCATTGACTTTATTCAAAGTCAGCACGTTGATCTTTATATAAAACCAACGTCTTATCATGAGCAAAAAGCTAACTTACTGAATCACAATGACATACACCTACTTAACATGTGTAGGGTTCCTTTTTTTATTTGTGATACGTCAACATCCGAAGGTGAACCTAAAAAAAATTCTCAGCCAACCTTGAATGTTCTGATTTGTGTAGATCCGTTACCTGATAATGATATGTTTTCTTTTGATAGCGCACACATCGAATATGCTGAGTCTTATTTTAATAAGTTACCGGTACAATTTCATGTCGTACATACGTATTCGCCCTTACCTGAAACAATAATATTGGAGACAGATCTAGTTACTGAATACAAAAACCATACTAAGGCTATGCTTCAACAACGACAAGAAGCGCTTATTAAACTGCAACAACAGTTTTCTATTATAAAGCACAGCAAGTGCTATATGTTACAAGGGATACCAGATTGTGTAATCCCCAAACTTGTTAACGAACTATACATCGACATCTGCCTATTAGGTTATCACCCACATAGCCACTGGCATCAAGCTATCCACGGAAATACGACCAAAAAACTTATTGAAAAAATGCAGTGTGATCTACTAATAAAACCAAACCAAAATCACAAAATAACTACAAACTAAATCAATACAGTCAAACTTATTGTAAGACAAAAGAAATACTTCGCGGTTTCGGATAATGTGTGGCTTCGTGCCACCATTTTTATTAGCGGGAAATATTTAATAGTGTAGAAACTTCATCACAAAAGGCTTAGCTAAGTTAAAAAGCCAATAACCTAAACCTCCACCTGAAACAATAACTGTCAGGATTGACCAGATTGGCAACTTGTTATTTTTAACCTCAGGTTTAGTAAAAAATTGTCCAGCCTTAGCGACATGCGCACTCTGGGACTGCTGGATGCTGTACTCTGGACTGCTACTCTCTCGTGATGTTGCTTCATCGGTTCCAGTTTTTTGTGTAGTACGCGTATACTCAACCTTAAGTGTTGACCGCCTTAGTGTATTATGCTGATTATCCGGTGGACCAATTATCATAAATTCTAACTGATCCAGCCTAATGCGATCCCCTGACCTTAAACGTTGCTCGGCAACAGGTTCATCATTAACAAAAGTACCATTGATTGAAGACAGATCTTTAATGTAAAGCACATCTTCCAACAGGCATAACTCAGCGTGCCGACGAGATAGATAGGGAGAGTTAATTTTAATATCACAGTCAATCGCCCTCCCTACCAATAAGGTATCATTTACTGGGTATGTCTTTTCTGGCAGGGAGCGATCGACAGCTTTAAAAAACCAACCACTTACCGCTTTTTTGGGGAGTTCAATGGGCGGTTGAATATATTTTGGATCACTTAATATAAGTTCAATATGACCCAGCTTAATAGTATCCCCTACTTTCAGCTGACAACTTGATACGACAGGTACATCGTTAACCCACGTAGTGCCCCGCTGAGTTAACTCAACGAGTGTCACGCGGTTATCTTTAACTATTAAATCAACATGCTCCGGTAAAATACTGGGATCTTTTATCACAAAGTCACAATCAGCATGACTGCCTATAGTAACGCGCTGGGAAACCAGCCACATCGATTGTTTGGTATGATATTTATAGCCCAGTTTTAACATGTATTGTTTTTCCAGCGAAGGTTACTTTATACCCATAACGAAGGAGTTTAGAGGTGCCTTTTAGTTTACTTAAAGTACTGCCCAATGATTATATTAATCAATAACTGCGTTAAAGAGTATAACAGTACTTTTTTCTCACTCTGCTAAGCACGCACTTAACAGTAATCAAAGCGGACTTCATAATAGTTTTTTTACAACAAAGTCTGCAAATTTTCTAGACTTGGTTTCAACTAATAAGTGCAATTCTTAATTAGCGAGTAAATCGACTCGCCACCCTAAAAACATTTCATTCGGTGATTTGAAATTCCTTGTTGCCCTCGGGCGTTCATTCAAACGATCCATTACAAACTGAATATCTTCATCACTCACTTTATTAAAATCCGTGTCCTTTGGAAAATACTGTCGTATCAAGCCATTCGTATTTTCATTCGTGCCACGTTCCCAGGATGCGTACGGATTAGCAAAGTAAATATCTGCTTCCAAACCCTCT
>NZ_AUAF01000059.1 GCF_000428585.1 Zooshikella ganghwensis DSM 15267
AGAACAACGCCTGTATTAATGGGGTTGTATTCCTTAGCCTGTGTTATCGCCAAAGAAATGAGACAATCCACTCTTTTACAACCGGCATTAACCAGTTGGTATGACAAAAAAGATCAAGCAACATTTTCCGATGTCATCGCATTTATTAGGCGAACAATTTGGGCTGAAGAATATTTTTCAAACTCAAGTATAAGTGATGACTTTATTAAATTAACACCCAATGACGCTGACACTTTAATTAATCAACTCGCGATGGCTGCTTGATGGCCAAAGTCGAGTGGCATGCAATATATTATTTTAGAAAAAGAGCATGCCAAAAGATACAATCAAATAGTGGAGGTTCCTTTCAACTCTATATATTGGATCTCCCTCAACGTCAAACTAAACTTTATCCAAAGCTTGGCTAACATCTGCAATAATATCATCAATATGTTCAATACCTACTGATATCCTTATTAAATCTTCACTCACGCCAGCTTCAGCAAGCTCATCTTTACTTAACTGACGATGGGTTGTAGATGCAGGGTGACAAGCTAATGATTTTGCATCACCAATATTCACTAAGCGTAATATCATGTTGAGTGAATCAATAAATTTACTGCCAGCCTCAATACCTCCTGTAATACCAAAGCTCAAAATACCTGATGCTTTACCGCCAGTAATTTTTTGGCACGTTTCATAATATGGACTGTCTTGCAAAGCCGCGTACTTGACCCACTTGACCTTTTTATGGCTTTGAAGGAACCGAGCAAGCTTTTCTGCATTTTCACAATGACGCTCCATACGAAGCCCTAACGTTTCTAATCCCTGCATGATCTGAAAAGCATTCATCGGAGAAATGGCCGCCCCCATATTTCTTAATGGCACAACTCGACAACGACCAATATAAGCTGCAGCTCCCAAAGCTTCCGTATAGACCACACCGTGATAGGAAGGATCAGGCACATTTATGACTGGAAAGCGTGCTTTATTTGCCACCCAATCAAAATTACCTGAATCAACAATAACACCACCAATAGAAGTACCATGACCACCAATGTACTTTGTTAATGAGTGCACAACGATATCAGCACCCAACTCGAAAGGGCGACATAAATAGGGCGTCGCCACAGTATTATCAACAATGAGTGGCACCCCATGCTTGTGGGCAATGTCTGCCAGTCGCATAATATCCACAACATTACCTGCAGGATTACCTATAGACTCGCAAAACACCGCTTTGGTGTTTACATCAATTGCCTTTTCAAACCCATCAAAATCATCATGAGAAACCATCCGAACATCAATGCCCTGTTTTGGTAATGTATGCGCAAATAGGTTATATGTGCCGCCATACAACTGACTGCTACTCACAATGTTGTCACCATTTTCACATATACACTGAATTGCGTATGTAATCGCAGCCATGCCAGAAGCCAAAGCCAATGCGGCAATACCTCCTTCCATTGCGGTAATACGTTGCTCAAGCACATCCGTAGTCGGATTCATAATTCGCGTATAAATATTACCTTGTACTTTCAGATCAAACAGGTCTGCACCGTGCTGAGTATCATCAAAGGTATATGAGGTCGTTTGATAAATTGGAACCGCTGCAGCTTTAGTAGTTTCCTCAGACTTGTACCCGTGATGTAAAGCTATCGATTCTAGTTTCATTTACTCACTCTTCTTGTTTTTTGTAGTATGCTGAGGCTTACTATTACACAGTCCACCAACCGAATACAGTTTATACAACAACTAACGTAAAATGCGCATGACTTAATCGTCACTAACCAATAATGGATGCTCCTTTCCTTTGTAAACCACCAGCTTTTTAAGCATTTTCATATAAGCAAATAATACCGTCTTTACCTTTGTATAACCGATGTCTTTTTCAGTTGAAAGCGTCATCAATTACTTGTACGCTGACGCCCTGTTGTTGTCACCAATAAATTTCTTTTGAATTTTATTTGCTCATATCATCATTGAAAACAAAAGGAAATGTTAAAAATGAAAGCACTTACCGTGGGTTTTGTAATATCTGGATTATTGCTTGGTGGTGGTATTGCTAATGTAGTTAATGCTGGAGTAAAAACATCAGTAGTAGCAGAGTACAGCATTGGACCAAGCTATCCAAATTTTCAGGGCTCATCAGCTACTCTTATTCAAAGAAAAAATCATGAAGGTAAAACGGTTGAATTGAGAGCAATTGTTAATTCAGGCAACAAAGCCTTTCTCAAATACTTTTCTCCCAAAAAACTGGATGAGATTCAATTTGCAATTAATAAGGTAAAAACAGAACAAGGGTTTAAAAATTACGCTTACTACTATTTATGTGATGCGCCTGCTATCGATATTAGTACCCCCAAAAAAGACTTATCAATTATTTCAATTTGCGGACCAAAACCTGAGGATGGAACCGCTCTCCCTGAACCATCTCAAGACGTTTTAACCCTTAAAAATACTTTAAGCCAAATTTATTATACGACAATTAATTCCTACGATGCAGTAGCTGAAATTAAACCTTAACTCACAGTGAACTTATCAGATTAAATTTTTCAAAGATAATCTATATATACTTGCACGTGTATGTACCTGATTATGGATATGAAAAGCTGCTTGATCAGGAACAAACTGTCTGCCGCAGGATGCGGCAGACAATCCCTATCGACTATTTGATTACAACCAAATAGTGAATATTCTATTTTTTAGTCTAAATAAAACAAAAGTACTACAAACTAAAAGGTCTACTCCCTTATCTTAGCTAAAAAACTTGATAGCACGGATACCACTTACTAACAATTATGAAAGCTAACCATAGGTATTCTTGAGTTTTGTGACAACAAATACTTAAAATACGTGATTTACTTTTTATATTTGATCAAAAATAAATTTATTTCTATTATTTTTTGTATAGTAAAGACTCCTTACAACTAACTATGAATTTATAAGGAAAATTACCTATGGGAATAATTGCTTGGATCATCCTTGGTTTACTTGCAGGCATTTTAGCTAAATGGATAATGCCTGGACGTGATGGTGGTGGTTTTATTATAACCACTCTTTTAGGTATAGCAGGTGCTTTTGTTGGTGGCTATGTGGGTAGCTTATTTGGTTTTGGCAGTGTTAATGCTTTCACTTTAGAAAGTATATTAATTGCCACTGGAGGTGCTTTTATTATTTTACTCTTTTATCGCTTTATCAAATAAACACAATTTAAAAAAGAATCTGTCATTTTAGAAAATGGCAGCTTTTCCTTTCAACAACTATTACAAAAACATCTCTTAAATTCATAGCAAGCTTCCACATAAATAAGGCTTCAACTACAACATTATGTATATATAATCTGTCTAGAAAATATCTGTTTAGCAAGCCTAACGCCTTTAATAAACTTACGCTGCCATTGTTTTGCTATTTTCTGAAAATTATTTTCAGTCCCCATCACATCAATAAACCGTTTTTCTTTTTTACTCACATAAGTCAACAACTCATCCGCATTGATATTCAGGCGCTCTAAAATAGGAGGCATATTACTGGGAATAGCACCTCGCTTATCATCTCGAATAGCTCGACCGAGCCAATCAACCGTAACCGCCAAAGCAACTACAGGTATTTTAAAGCAACCGAGCAGTATAAAATATCCAACTAATAGATGGCGAGCTTAAACTTCAGTGGAAGCAAGTGAGTTATCTTGGTGAGCGAGTTGCCAAGGCAGTAGCGCTTCGATATCAGCCAGTGATTGTGCATTAGGCAACAGGGTAAAGACGCGTTGTAAATATGAGAATGGCTCAAGCCCATTAGCTTTAGCCGTTTCAATTAAGCTATATAAACTTGCACTGGCTTTGGCTCCTGATTGGCTATTGGCGAATAACCAATTTTTTCGTCCAATAACAAAAGGCCGTATGGCATTTTCTGCAGGATTATTATCAATGGGATAGGTGCCATCGTCGAGATAGCCGACCAGTCGCTCCCATTGGTTATGTAAGTAGTGTATTGCCTTACCTAATGCCATTTTAGGTGGTGTGTTTAGCAAGGCTTTTTCCAACCACACTCTGAGTTTGTCGATAATGGGCTTGGCTTGTGTTTGTCGAATATGTAATCGCTCATCCGCCGTTTTATCTTTTACCTGGCGTTCAATAGCATAGAGTTTTTGAATATAGGCGAGGGCTTGATCGGCTTTACCGGCTTTGCCTTTCGGTTGGCTTTTTTGCGCTTCGATAAATTTACGCCTTGCATGCGCCCAGCACCCTAATCGCGTTAATTGATTTTTCTGGCAGACCGACTGATAGCCGTCATAACCATCGACCATTACAGCGCCTTGATAATCACCCAGCAGTTGCTTGGGTACATCAGCGTGTCGGCTGGGATGGTAATGATAGTAAACGACAGGCTGATGCCCTGTGGTTAAGAGTAACCACATATAACTTTGACTTTCAGGGCTTTTGCCTGGCTCATTGAGTACCTGTAATGCCGTTTCATCCATATGCACGACAGATTGTGCCAGTGCCGCTTCAGCCAGCAAATTCATGAGTGGTTGGACGAGCTGACCACATTGAATCATCCAGTTCGCGAGTGTAGTACGATTTAATTCAACCCCAATACGCTTGAACATCGTGACTTGCCGATACAGTGGCAAGGCGTCCGCATATTTACTGATCGCTACATGGGCTAATAAATTCGGTGTCGCAATACTTTTCTCGATAGGCTGTTTAGGTTTTGTGGCGGTGACAATATAGTTTTCACAGCAGGGACAACCATATTTGCGACGCACATGCGCAATCGCTTTTATTTGTGCAGGGATGATATCCAGCTGTTCGTGGATTTCATCACCGATATGAACCAGGTGGCTACCATCATGCGGGCAGACTTTATCCGCCTCGGCAAGGTCATGAATAATCTGTTCCCGAGGCCAGTCTTTCGGGATACGCGGCTTGCGTGCTTGTCGTTGGTGAGCCGTCACCGTGGTGGTTGTCGTGTCAGGTTCCCGTTCTTGTTCAGAGGCCTCATCCTGAAGTTGTTCGGCTTCATCAAACAGGGCCACCTGATCCGGTGATTGTTTTTCGCTGGATGAAGCAAAACGCTTATAGCGCGATAAGCGTAATTGCTCTTCTAACCACTGAATATGTTCACGCAGTGTCGTTAACTGGTGATCTTTCTGAGCGAGCTTGTCAGTAAGCTTATTAATTTCAGCGTATAAAAAATTAGGCTGTAATGTAGGATCAGCGACATAAGACATGTCGCCTATTTTACCTAAAACACTTATCCCGCGATAGTAAATTCCAACGATGGATGGGGTTTAAATTGACTGATATCAAACCCTCGCAAAAGCCAATTAAATTGTTCTGTCGTTAAATGAATGGCGTTTTGCTCATGTTTTTTTGGCCATTTAAATTTTGCTTTTTCTAGCCGTTTATACCACAAACAAAAACCCGTTTTATCCCAGTAAAGTACCTTAAGTTTATCTCGACGCCTATTACAAAAAACAAATAATGCGGTTGAAAAAGGTGACAACTGTAAATTCGCTTCCACGATCATTGATAGACCATTAATAGATTTTCTAAAGTCAACAAACTCCCGATGTAAATACACGTCAGGACTGGTGGTTAAATCAATCATGCGAGTTGTTTCAGTAATGCCGCAAGCCAAGTCGGTGATACACCTGGGTTAAGTCGAAGTTCGGTCTTACCATAACGGATAGACAATACGTCATCATCAGCACTGGCCATCACATGTGCCTGGATAAACCCCTGTTGTGGTGGCGGGCTATGACGAAGCTGCCGCTTACGCAAACTGAAGTACTTTGGACACAGCTTATGCTCTCGACAAAAGGCGGCAGCACTTAAGCCACTTGCCGCTTGTTGATCAAATAAGGATTCCCACTCTTCTACAGTGCGTTTTTTCATGTACGGCTCCTATTTAAAAATAGGCACAATACAAAAGATATTTCATGGATGGCAGGGTGTAGTTGCTTTGGCGGTTACATACAAAAGATATTTCATGGATGGCAGGGTGTAGTTGCTTTGGCGGTTACTTTTTTCATGTACGGCTCCTATTTAAAAATAGGCACAATACAAAAGATATTTCATGGATGGCAGGGTGTAGTTGCTTTGGCGGTTACAAAGGAGGCATCCAATTTTTGATCAAAATCAAATAGTGGATGTCCTGTTCCTCCGTTCCGCCCATGACTCGAAGTCTCAGCGGGTCGCTAGCCCTTACTGAGTAGAGGAATTTCACCTCCAACCTTTTGCCGGCTTAGCCCGGCGCACTGGATGTCCCTTTCTTTGTTTATTTCTTCATTGAGTAAGTAACTTCCTATCCAGCAACTCTAGATATTCAAGCCCATACATGGGTTCATCAAGACTCTCTAGTAAGTTGATTGGTAACTCTTGATCATACTCTTCAAAACAGGTAGCAAGACCAACAGCTATCGAAGCTATGCTATCGGTATCACCTCCAAATGCAACGCTTTTCCTTAGCAGCTCTTTCAAACTCTGGCAACTCAATAAGCAACTAAAGGCTGCGCTTACAGTATCAAATGCCTTAACTGAAACTTTACCGCTCCAATTATAGTTCCAACCAGATAAAGACTTACTTTCCAAAAACGCTTTTAACTGTGATAGCTTTCCCTTTTGATGTAGACCAAAATTAGCAGCCATAGCAACTGCACAACTAGCCCTAATAGCTATGTCAGTATTATGAGTAATAGCAGCTTGCATCCTTGCTTTGTATATTAACTCTTCCGTATCTTTAATACTTCCTAATGGTACAGCCCTTATAGCAGCACCATTTCTATCACTGTTATTTCGCAGCTTTAGTATTAACTCATCTCCGCTTTGAACCTCATTCAACAAGGTATAAAAGCCCTTTGAATAACCTTTATGAGGGTCTCGTTTAAAACAATCAACAAATATTGATGCAATATCACTTTCCAACCACTCGGATTTAGAAAGAATTAACTCAGAAATAGCAATTGACATCTGCGTGTCATCGGTATATTTGCCTACTACTCCATATAACTCATGTTCACAGTAGTTTTCCAAGTTATTAAATCGGTTAATTTTTTCTTTAGAAGAAAACTCAAAACCAGCCCCATAAGCATCAGCTATCGCAATTTCTTTTAACATGATGTCAAACTGCAACCTGATTTAGCCTCAAAAGACTTAGTTAAACTGTGTTCATCCAGTTGTTCAATATTTGCTAATCGTTTTAAACAAGTAGGCAAAATACTAATTACCTTCGAATCTACTTGCATCATTTGATCGATCAAAGATTTATTAAAAATATCATCTTCATGCCCACCAGATTCACCTGTTTGCCTTCTTAAACGGTATAACACCTCTACCCAATAATTGATTTTTTCGTTTTCGCTCCATCCCTCGTATAGTTTTGGAAATTGGTAATCATCAAGTGCATTAATAACGATTTCTTTGAGTGTACTTTTATAAGGCGTAAAGTAAATTTGCGATTTCTCCGCAATAATTTTTTTAGACTCAACAGAGAAAATCTTATATATCTCGTATAAAACATTTGTAGCTACTTCTAATTTATAGTCGGTCAGTACTTCAACTCCTAATTCAGAAAAAATAGTCGTTTTACCAGTAGGCATAACAGATTCCCTTTCTTTTCTTGATAGCAATCTGTTCTCAAAGATTGAGAACTCAAGCTCTTCTTGCTTTCCAAGGTCACTATTAACAACCCAAACGATTACACTTTCTGAATCGCTAATTGAGTATGCAGAAAGAAAATCATCAACCTTGACTCTAGCTTGTAAAGTTCGAGGTAATTCCTCATACTTCATTGTATTCATTGAAGTTCCCTCAAAATAATTCTGCCATTTTGATCAACCCCCATTACTTTAAACTTAATTCCTGGAGGAATAATTGTCTCAGATGAGTAAACAGGTTTGCCTACTTTTTGATGAAAATTCACTCCAAAAGCTAACTCTGATATATCTCTAGCACTACTTGTTTCTATTAATAAATTCCTTGTTCCAACATACGCATTACTTGCATTTGGAGCAGTTGACCAAAAGCTGGACTCAATTGTATTACCTAGCTTAAACTGTGAATCAAAAGCACTTATTGCTGCATCATCTTCCAATCTTATACCACGATATTGTTTATTTCCGGCACTGGGCATTTTATTTAAACCCGACTTTATTAATGAAGCTAGCTCAAGAGCTTCAGTAGTTCTACCATTAGCTAATGTATGATTTAGATCTCGGTAGAATAATTTTGTTGTATAACCAAAAACAGCATGAGCTTCATCAGAAGTCATTCCATACTTTTTCATTGCGCTATTGACAAGATTTTTATAGTTGATGTCCAGATTATCCATTTGAGAATAAAAGCCTTGAATTTCTTTTGTAGAAGTACCTTTGAACTTAGATACTAGATTAGTGTAATTAGATGCTGAAGATAAATCCCCAAGCATGTCTGGAACTAAACTAGCCTGTAATTTAACATTTGCTGTATTTAATGAGTAATCACCAGAAAGTGCTTTCGCATATGGCGCATCACCAGCTTCAGTGGCCCAATGAATTACCTGCCCATCAGCATTGCCAGTAACAGTGCTCCCTAGTTTTCCAAAACTACTTGCAGGAGGAGTTGGTAATAATGACGGTACATCACCACCAGCTAAACCAACTACAACACCTGCTCCTTCAGTCCCTACGTAAGTTGCACTAACCGGGTTCGCAAGTGCCCAGTACCCTAGAGCTACAGCTCCACGCACAGCAGCATACCCCCCTGCGCCAGCCAATGTATACCCCATAAGGTCGGTTATAACACCATCATATTCCCGATTAATATCGACTAACTTTTTCATCACCGGATCGGCACTTTGGTAGGAGTAATTATCCCAGACCCGTTGATGATCTTTAGCCGCTACTTTCGCAGAATGATTCAAATAGCCAACTTTCGTCATCCCTAGCATATTCCAAGGCGAGTTCTTCTCAGCCATTTTTTGGAGACCACTATTAATCTCTGACTGATCTAGCTGATATGGGCCATAAGCCTCCTCAGGCTTGTTGAATAGCTCTACAACTTTTTGCCCCGTATATTCAGACCACATTGCTTCAGCGAAAGCATCACTATCAAGTTCAACACCGCTGTTCAAACCAAACCAAGGATCTACTACGCTATCTCCAGCAGTTTTAGTAATTACTGTACTTGAAACATTCTTGCTAGTAGCTGTCTGACGCTGTTTACGACTGGTTTCAACCACTTTGCTCTTTTCAGTAATTTCTAACTTACTTTGCACCCTCTCTGACTTAACCCCTCCGCTCGACTTAGCCACTGAGCTGTGATTTTCCCTAATCGCAGTTTCCTGCTGAGCTGCTTGAGTACTTGGTGTAGGCTTAGATACTTGTCGGGCAAGATACTGCTGCCTTGCCAATCTCCCTGAAACTTGATCATATGTTTCATAGCCCGCAATATGACTTCCAAGCTCATTTGTAAGTGCACTTTGAGCTGTATTTTTAAAGTCAAAGCGTCTGCCGTATATTTTTGAGGCTATACCTTCTCTTACAACGCCTTCTGTCAGAGCAGATGCATAACGACCAAATGAGTCATTCGCATCAATACTTAATGCATCGCTTGCATAACCGCGCACTGATGCACCAGCCGCTGCAACTGCAACACCTTTCCAGTCAAATTTCTTTTGTAATCCTGTAGCAGTCCCTAGTGCTTGGTTCGCGATATTAGAAACCGTAGCCCTTGCAGTGGTGCTACTGTGGATATAATCACTGGCTGTCGCAGCCCACTGTGACCCGCTCTGAGCAGCCTGTGTTAAGCCCTGGTCTATTCCATAGGTTACAGCAGCACTTATAGCACCTCTGGCTCCAGCTTTTGCAGTTCGACTAAAGTGAATACTTTTTTGAACCCCCATAGCCATGCCTGCAACTTGTCCAGCTAAATCACCTGCTACTGCTCCCGCTGCTCCAGCCAGCATGGCTTGACCTAATGTTGCAGTCCCCACTGCTGCAGTCATAGAGGCAGTACTTGTCAAAGCCATCAGCGCCGCACCACCGGTAAAAATAGTAGCGGCAATGGCAACAACAGCAATAATGACAGCCGCACCACCACAACCCCCAGCGGCCTTAATCGGTGGCGGTGGCATATCCGGTAACGTCGGACTCACATCGCCAATCGCCACTCCAGCGTTATAGGGGCGGAAGGTGCTGCTGTTGTTGTGGATATTGGTGACTTTGTTGGGCACCGTGAGGAAGGTGCCGGGCTTTAAGTCTTTCAGTTGCTGGGGTTGCAAGCCATTGGCATCGGCCAGCATAAACCACAGGCTACTGTCCCCCCATAACGCTAAGGCGATGGTTTGCAGAGTATCGCCTTGTTGTACGGTATACCCCCCCGGGCTTTGTGCGGGGTAGTTTTCGCCAATGGCCTGGAAGTTAGCATCGAAGTCGGCACTGAACACCGGCTCAGTTTTATCTGGCTTGCGCATTAAGCCTTGGTTATAGGCCAGCTGGGTCGCATAGTCGGTATAGGTCGGGCCATCATCCCCGACATCACCAATACCAATGCCATTGACGTAGTAGAAGTGATGGGTACGCAGGTAGGCTTCGTGATTGGCGTTACGATCATGACCTTCCTCGGTACGGGTCAGGATCTGGCCTTTATGGTTATTCACATAACGCAGGATACGCGCATTGTATTTGTCTTCCGCCATGTTGACATGGCCGTTGACGTCGTAATGCAGAATCGACATCCCTGGCCGCCAGGGGAAGTCAAACTCCTTGTCAGTGATCCCCTCGTTTTTGATGGTCTTCTGTTTGTAGTCATCCCAGCGCTCATAGGTGTAACGGGTGCGCACATTGGTCTCTTCCCCGAAGGTTTCCATGGTGCTGAGGTTCCCCGCCCCATCAAAGTGATAGGTGCTGCCTTTGTTTTGCGCTTTGCCTTTGGCCCGGGTGGTGGTTTCTTGGGTGACGCGGTTATCTTGGTCGTAGTCTTTATTGACCTGGCGGTAGACATTGTTTGCTTGGTCATATTCCAGGTAGCTGGTGGTATTGCCTACCGCATCGTTGATCCGCCGGGCGCGGAGTTGATCGTCGATGTAGGTTTCGGTGAGCTTGCCGTTGCCATCGTAGTGATAGCGTTCGGTGTGCTGCTTGTTGGTGGCACTGACCCGTTGCCCCGCTAGGTTATAGCTGATCCGATACCCGTGATCTCCCGGGGTGATCTGTCCGTCTTTAAGGGCCCCCATGGTGGTGGTAAAGCGGTTCATGGCATCGTAGGTGTACCAGAAGTCCTGGTCATGCCACTCGCCGTTGACCTGTTTGTACCGACTGTGCACCCGCCGCCGGTTGCCCATCGCATCGTACTGATAGTCGATGGTGTACTTGGGATCGTCGATTTTGCTGATGCGATTCAGACTGTCGTATTCCACCGTGGAGCGTTGGGTGTAGACGTTCTTGTAGCCGTCTTTCGCATCTTTGTTGCTGTAACCTTCGAAGGTCAGGTTACCGTTCTTGTCGTATTGGAACTCCGCGTAGTTATTGGCCCCCACATCATCAATATTTTTGATATAGCCGTTGTTGTAGTAGCCGTAGTAAATCTCCTGATCCACCGCATTGCTGTTACCCAGCACGGTATCGCCTTTCTGCCAGGCCAGTTTGCCCGCGGCATTGTAACCATAGGTGAAGGTGCGATCGCCTAAGTCTTTGTGGTAGTGAATTCGGTCAAAGGCATCCCGATGGTCCACCAGGGTGTGTTTGTTGCCATCGGTTTTGGTGACGACCCAGCCGCCGATACCACCAATGCTTTTGTCATAACGGTAGCTGTACTGAGTCACCATGTTGCCATAGCTGTGGTGCGCCATGATCCGGCCTTTGGCATCGTACTGGTAACGCTCGGTGTGGCCGAGGGCATTGGTGTGGGTCAGGCGTTGACCAGCGGCATCATAGGTGTACTGGTCGGTATTGCCGCCGGCCCGTTCCACCTGAGTGACATTACCCGCGCCATCATACTGGTACTGGCTGACTTGCCCCAGTTCATTGGTCTGGCGGACTTTGCGCCCAAAGGCATCAAAGCCCATTTGTACCTGACCACCATCGGCATGGCGTTCAGCGATGATCTGCCCCGCGGCCCACTGTTGCTCATTGATATTGCCATTGGCATCAGTGGTGGTGATCTGTTGGCCTAACAGGTCGTAGCCATAGTGGGTGGTGGGCCGGACTTTATGCACCTGACCCTGTTCATCGGTGGCGTTGGTTTCCGGGGCCTGTTTGCTGACCATCTGCCCCCGCTGGTTATAGCGGAAGGTCGTGCTGTTACCCCGACCATCCACTTCTTCGATGACCTCACCAAAGGCATTAAAACGCTGCTGTCGATGAATGCTGTGGCTGGTTTCCAAGCCGTCACCAATCACATAGTCCAGGCTGGCTTTGGTGTAAGCCGCGCGACCGGTATTGCGGTGGGTGACGCTACCCTGGTCCAGCGCATGAAAGCGGCTCATTTGGTGATGGGCCTTGGCGCTAAACTCACCGGACTCGCCGCGTTCGGCGGCAAAGCTGTAATCCCCTTGCAGCCAGTCCAGCAGCTCCCACGCACCCTGAGCATTTTGCTTGTAGACATTGACGGTGTAGGTGAAGGTACGGCCTTCGGCATTTTCCAGGGAGACGTTGGGGTGTAGGTTAACCTCCCCGGCACTGGCCTCGACAATCTCCGAGCCTTTGGCCTCGCCGAAGCCGGCATTCCAGTCAAACTTCAGCTTACCTTGGTAACCCCCTAAGTTGGCCCAGCGCAGTTGCAGGTCCTTTAGGGTTTGTTGACTCGGTTTTGCGACTTCACCGTCAGCCGCGGCGCTGGCGGCTTGTTGCTGCAACCCAAAGCGCAGGTCAAAGGTCTCACCGTGCTTGGCATTCTGGGTGGTACGGAAGATCCCCTCACCCCGGTTAATCACCGTGCCTTGTGGGGTCAGTGCCTCGTAGTAGTATTCATAGGCTTGATTGGCGGAGAGACCGGGGGCGTTGGTCAGATCCAGCGCCCAGTCCCCTTCGCGATTCATCCGGGCACCATCCACACGATGGGCATACTTGCCGGGCTGGTAATTGGCCTCGTCATAGGCGCGGCTGGTATAGCCAGGCTCTTGGGCGGGGCGGTAGTACATCCGTAACCGGGTAGCCTGCCGTGGCTGCTCTTTTAAGGTCAGCAGCTTAGGCATGTCCACATGGTTTTTCTCCCAGCTCCACATATTTTCATGTTTATAGTAGGGACGCCTAGGACTCCAGCGATAACGCCCGGTTTGTTCGGTGAGAGGCACCCACTCACCCGCCTCGTTTTTCTTGGAGATTTTGACCTGGTATTTGAAAGCCATGTTTTTCAGCTGCCAAACCGAGGTTCTCATATAGCCCTGCAGAGGGATGGTGTACTCCCCACGGCTGGCGTTCACCACAAACGAGCCTTTGGTATGGCTCTGGTAACCGGAATCCCATTCAAACAGCAGATCACCGTCATACTCACCAATATCCGACCATTTAAACTGCACACTACGCTGCCTAAAATAACAGCGAGGCCAGTGCTTACCCGCCCCTCGGGCAAAGAGTTTGAAGTTAAAATCAAACTTCTCACCACCGGTCATTTTCGCTTCACCAAAGGTGTACGGCGTTGCCTCAATCACTTCAACACCCGCCGCGGTGCTGTCTTCAGTTTGCAGGAAGGTCATCTCCGGCTGAATGACATCAATCAGCTGGTTACGGGCATCGTAGCGACTGAGGGTGATGTGCAGCTGGCTGGCATCCAGGGTGCGCAGTTGGCTGAGGGTAATGTCCTTCAAGTCGATGGTCATCGACTGGATTTCTAACGAGGCATTGCCATTGGCATCGTACACAAACACCTGAGGCGCACCGTTCTTTTTATTGGTTTTGAACAGCTGACCGGCAGCGTTGTACTCATAGTACTCGTGCACCTGATCATTGACGCCTTTGCCACTGATTTCCCCATGGCTGTTGTAGTAGGTGCGTTGAATCGCCCCCACCCCTTCATCACGCCAGATCTCCCGGCCTTGGCTGTCATAGCCAAAGCGTGTCTCTACCTGATGCTCACTGCCAGCCGCCTGTTGTAGCTGCTGCCGTTTGCGCACCATCTGGCCTTTGGCGTCATAGAACAGTTCGGTGACTGCCCCATTGGCATCGATCTGTTTAATCAGATGCCCCGCGTTGTCATAGACCTGACGGGTAATCAAGTCCTGTGCACCCAGGTTAAAGGCGGTTTGCTGACCGTCGGCGGCTTCTTTGACGCTCAGAACAGTGTCACCTTGGGCGTTGTAATAGGTACTGCTGGTCTGGCGTACGGTGCGGCCATCGGCGGCGGTGTATTCTGCGCCTTGCTCCAGCACTTTGCGGTTCAGCGCATCGTATTGCACATCCACCCGTTCCGCTGCGTCACCACTGTTGCGGCGGATAATGGCGACATTATTGCCATTGGCGTCGTAGAGCATTTCGGTGATGGCATCCCCTTGCTGGGTCTGCCATTGGCGGTTGTTCTCACCCTCACCAGCGGCCTCATCCGTACCTTGGACTTGGTGACTGACCCCCACTTGGCGGGTCAATACCAAGCGGCCTAAGGCGTCGTATTGGTTGCGGGTAATCCGGTTATCGGCATGACTCGCATCCAACGCTGCCAATAGCGCGTGGGGATCGCTGTCGATACTGAGGTTAGTGCGTGCACTGTCGGGCAGGGCTTGGGCGTATTTCCGTTCTTCGACAATGTGCCCCGCCGCATCGTACTCGCGCTGGGTGGCATAACCGGAGGCATCGACCAACAGAATGGCCTGGCCTTTGGCATCGTAGAAGGTGTAGGTGCTATGGCCCCGGCTGTCGGTGGTTTTAATGACATTGCCGTTGGCATCGTAGACCTGGGTGTGACCGACGCGGCCATAGAAGTAACCCCGGTCAATATCATGCATTAACACTTCACGGCTGTAACGGGCCAGCTCGCGGTTGTTGGCATCGTACTCAAAGTGGGTTTCGCGGTACTCGCCTTGACCTTCCGGTGGGGTGTGCAGCATCAGCGTCTGGGTAGCCAATCGCTGATCATAGGTGCGCTCAGCCAACCGGTTACCGGCCGCATCATAGCCAAAGGTCTTCAGTACACCATCGCCATCCACCTGGGCGATTAACTGGTTGCGGGCATTGTAGTACAGGGTGGTGACTTGACCGTTGGCATCGGTCTCACGAATCAAGTTGCCCACGGCATCGTACTGGCGGTTAATGGTCGCAGCCTGGGGGCGCGCCTGACCGTCAACCGTGTGGGCTGACTGGCGTTGTTGAATCAACTGGCCCTGGGCGTTATAGCGAAACTCCGTGACCCGTGGCTGATCACTGTTAGCGCCGACAATAGTCTGGGTCTTATTACCCAGTTGATCGTACTGATGACGCGTCACGACCACCTGAGTACTAACCAAGCCTTGCTCAACATCGGTCACTACTCGCACTTCGGGGGAGGTTTCTTCAATCAAGCGCCCCTGGGCATCGTAGGCATAGTGAGTGGTGTGGCCATTGCCATCGGTAGCGGTGAGCTTGTTACCTTGGGCATCATAGCTGAAGGTGGTGGTGACGCCGGCTTGTGTCGAACTCAGGATTTGACCAAAGGCATTCAAAGTATGCTGCTGGACAATCACCTTATCCGAACCACTGCCTGAACCACTATCCACCGAGGCTTGCAGCTGGCTGATCAGCGCGGTCAGGTCACTCTGTTCAGTGATAGCACCGCCACTGAGATCCAGTGCCTGCTGATACTGATAGGTGCTGACCACCTGACCAAACGCATCATAACGAGTTTCGGTGGCGTAGCCTTTAGGATCAATCTGTAACCGCAAACGGTTATTGGCATCGTAAAAGAAGTAACCAACCTGACCACGAGGATCAGTGGCCTTGATGATGTTGCCAAAGGCGTCGTAAACGGTGTGCGTCTCATGGCCGAGTGGATCACGCTCGGCAATCTTGCGCCCCGCCGCATCAAAGGTTTGCTCGCTGGTATACGCGGCTTGCAGGGTGGCGATATCCTCCTCGGTCAGTTCATGCGCGCGCTTAGCCCCACCCGGCCGCGTTTGCCCATCTTCGGTGGTGACGGTATTGACGATGCCTAACCGTGCACGCTCGGCCAGCGCCCAGTCACTGTCGTCTTGAACCAGGGCCACACCCCGGGCATCGACAATGGCACTGACCCGACCCAACGCATCATAACGGTACTGGGTCTCTGCCGCGGCCTCCGTACCCAGCGCCGTGATCTCCGCAATTTTTTGGTTACGCTCATCATAACGATAGGCCGTGCGACGCTCGGCCTGCATACCCGCCGCTTCGGTTTTTAAGGTCAGGTTGCCAAAGGCATCGTACTGATACTGGGTCTCGTGGCCATTACCATCGGCACTGGGCACGGTTTCGGCGACCAGACGATTCAAGGCATCGTAACGGAAACGAACAATGCGATCGGCATAGACCAAGGAACGTGACTGGTTGGCACCCAGGGCCATGGGGAGCAAGCCACTGTAGCGGTTCTCGAAGACTTTATTGCCGAAGGCATCGTAGTCGAACACGGTCAGGTAACCGTGCTCGGCATCCACCTGCTTCAACTCACGGGTCAACTGACCTTTGCTGTCGTAATAGAATAAGGTGCGGAAATCACCGTCCACGGTGGCTTGGCGCAACACGGTCCGTTGGCCTAGGGCATCGTACTCATAGCACTCAGCCCGCAGCTGACCCGAGGCTAACCCAGCCTGTAACTGGTCTTCAGTCAACCCTAATGTGACCGCACTGGCTGCACCGGTAATCAACGCGGTTTTATGGCCTGCGGCATCATAACGATACACTGTCGCTTGGTCCTGGGCATGCTGCAACCCTGACAAGCGCGCGGCGATCTCAGCGGTCGAACCACCACGTAGCCCTTCATCCAGGGCTTGAGCATAACGCACCGTACGGCGCAACTGACCTAAGGCATCGTACTCATGGGCGGTGACATGGCCGAGGGCATCGATTTCCAGTTGAACACGGCCTGCATTATCGTAGGCAGTGTGTGTGGCGACAGCATCTAACCTGCGTACTGCACGCCTGACGCTTGAATAGCTTGGCGCTGCATTGTATTCAACAGGCATGGTGTAGCGTTTGGTGCCTGTCACCTGCCCCAAGGCATCATAGACTTTCTCAGTAACGTAACCTTGTCCATCAATGGTATAAACTTCACGCCCAACTTTGTCATACACATGCTGCTGGAAAACCGCTGTTTCATTGTGCTGGGCAATATGTGCTTCAAGTTGCTCTGCGTTCGGGGTTACTGAGTCCAGGCTGATATTAATGGGTGCTTTATACTGCAGACTCGCCACCAGCCGGTCATTGACATCATATTTAAAGGCACTGATGTAACCAGCAGCATCAATTTGATACTGCTTACGACCTAACTCATCATAAATAATTTGGGTGCGCTGCCCTGTTAACGCGCGAGCTTCCTCAGGATTCGCTTTCACCTTTTCAATAGACTGCAAGACATCAGCAGCCGTCAGCTGATGCATCTTCTGCGGATCAATATTCAGGTGATCATCGTAATGCAGTGAATATTTGAGGGTAGACGTCAGCCGGCCCACCTCATCATACTGATTAACCGCTACATAACCGGCAGCATCAATAACCACTTCCGGCTGGTTTAGCGCATTGTAAAACTGATAGGTGGTAACTGCAGGGTTATCCTTCAGCCCAGCAGCGACAATGGATAGGTCATGGTTTTCGAGCAGTGCATAAACTTGGGTATCAGCTAATGGATTACTGTAGCGGCTTTCCTGAATCACATTGCCATTGGCATCGTAATGCAGGGCAGTCACTTGCCCCAAGCCATTCACCTTATGGGTGACTTGGCCATCGGCATTGAAAAAGCTAAAGCTCAGACGGTCATGCTCCGTCAGCTGAGGTAAGCTTCGCGCGGCCAAACGTGCTTCAATGTCACCACGACTTTCAGTACTGGCGAGCAGCTGCTCAGCCAAGCCTTCGACATTAATGGCTTTAGCATAGTGACGGGTAAGGATTTTTTGCCCCGCCGCATCGTATTTATAGGCGGTAACGCCACCTTGCCCATCGACGCTGTAACGCAGGCGATTATTGACGTCATAGCCAAAGAAACTCTGGCTACCATTCGCATCGGTTTTCACCAGCACATTACCACGAGCATCGTACTGATAACGGGTGGTCAAAGCTAAGCCATCAGGGTCAACTACTTCAGCGACTTTTCGGCCAAGCGCATCATAGTGATAGTGCGTTTGAGCCAACATGCCATGGCGACGGTCACCTTTTTCGACAGCAATCAGCTGCCCCAACTCATTATACGTTGACCGGGTAATCAGCGATGCTCCACCAAAGCCACTGTCTCGCATCACTTCTAGCACGCGTCCTGCCGCATCATATTGCATAGTGGTCGATACGCGATCAGGCCCCCGTTGATAGGTAATCTGGCCAAACGCATCCAGCCGGTAGCTGGTAGTGAGTTTTGCACCCTCTGGGTCGACGGTTTCTGACAGCTTACGGCCCACCGCATCATAGCTAAACTGACGCTTGATGCCTTGGCTGTCGATGGACTCCACCAGCCAGCCGCGCTGGTTATAGACCTTACTCTCTTGCTGCAACAGACTTCCATGGGCATCCAGCCGCTCAGCGTTGATTTGACGCCCGGCTTCATCATAGGTAAACCGCTGACGATTACCTTTGGCATCCGTAATTTCCAGCGTTTCACCATGCTGATTGTGCTGGGTGGTGACGGTATGCCCTGCAGGAGAAACCAGCGTTATCCTGCGGTTCTGGTCATCAAACTGATACTGGGTTACTTGACCTAATGGATCAGTCACACTGACTTTGCGGCCTAGCGCATCATAACGGTAAGCGGTGGTTTCACCACTATGATTGATCTCCGCAACCACTCGATTCAGCCGGTCATAGGCAGTTTGTTGACGGTGATTATCCGCAAAGGTTTTAACGGTGAGTCGCCCAAAGGCATCGTATTGATGATGGGTATCGAGTGTTTTCGTGCCTGCAGCAAGAGTGGTTGAAGCCTCAGCGCTCCCCACCAGCTGGCTGATACGACTGACCAAGCCCCGCTGATCATAAGCGGTTTCAGTGACGGCATATTCTCCGTTGGCGGCACGAATGCTTTTTGCCAATCGGCTCACTTCACCAAAACTGTTATAGGCGAGTCGTGTTTCAGCACCGTCCGCAGCTATGGTATGTACTTTGCGGCCGGCCTGATCAAAGTCCTGCTGAGTGATACGGTCCTTGGGATTGGACTTGATCACTTTTAATTGACGACTGTTATCCAGTCCACCCGTTAATTCTTTTGAATCAATTAACGTAAAGTAATCAACACGAGTGGTTTGTTCACCAAAGCTGTTATAGCGATACTCGATGACAGACGCTTGCCCCCGGTTATCGACCTGCTGAATACTGTAACGCAAACGCTGCTGGTGGTCGTAATAGAAGAAGGTTACAGGTTGACCACCTTCTGTGGTTTTAGGCGCTTGCTGGCGAATTTTTAGCCCTGCTTCGTTATAAACAAACGTAGTGGCATGATCACGCCAAACGGCCTCGCGCGCCGTATCGGTGGTCGCCTCCGCCAAGCGCTTTGCACCTTCAGGCGTTAACTCAGCGATAATACGTCCCTTTTGATCAAAACGCTGCTGGGTAATCTGTGCCTGACTGAACTGCTTGTCTTCACCGGTTATGGTTTGACTTAGCAGGCCATCGGCATTGTAGGTATAGCGCGTGACGACCCCAAATCGATCTGTAGTGGTTTGCTTTCGACCCGCTGTATCATAGGTGATGGATTCAACGCTGTTTGGCTGGCTGGCATGGGTCGCTAGCGTACGCAGCTCTGTTAGGCTTTGCCCCGCATAGTTCACTGACTGATGGTAACGAATCGTTTGAGTGAGCTGACCCAGTGCGTTATAGACATTTTCAGAGAGGTAGCCTTCAGCATTCACTGTCGCGGTCAGTTGACCAAAACCATCATAAATAAAGTGCGTTTGCTGATCGGCAACATCCGCTGTTGGACGAATATCCGCTAACTCACGATCAAACTGCTGACTCACATAGTCCACGGCTTTTTGGGCATAGCGAATTTCACGGATTTTTTGCCCAGCCGGGTTATATACATATTCCGTTAAATAACCTGCCGCATCGAGGCTGCCGATAAGTTGCTGGTTATCGTTGTAAAGCTGGTGGCTAAAACGCCCTTTAATATGATCACCGTTGGGATCGGCAAATTTCAGCAGTGGCGTTTGATAGGAATAGCCATCAACCACCACTAAGGCATGGCCTTCTAGTTCAATAGGGGGGTAGCCATCTTTAACGATTTTGATATACAAATCATTGCGGGATGCCACCAGGTCATGCAGTGTTAGCTCAATGGATTTGCCATCCGCAGAGCGTTGTGACGCCAGATCAATAAACTGATACTCCGCATTATCTTGCTGAGCCAGTCGATAAGCGATGGTGGTACCAGGTTGGGTCACATCAAGGGGAAGCTTGTCCAGCGGGATGGTGAGCTTACTGTTAACCACAATGCCTTGCTGATCACCCACAGTGTACATGAATGATTCTGATTGTTTGGTGCCATCCAAATAGTGCTTATGGACGGAAATACGGTAGTTGCCGCTATCTAGAGGACGGTCCAACGAGAGGTTGATATTACCCTGATAAAAACGATAACCACGAGGATAGGTGATCGCCTCTGATACTTGTTCATTAGTCTGTGCGTCATCCACATAGACTTGGATGTAATCGATATTATGGGCCTGATCATCAGCGATAACCCCCGTCAGGGAAGCACCGGCAGTGGGCTTGTTGGCAATAATGTGCTGCTCCCACCGCACATTAAGTGGCTGATGACTGGTTTGTGGCACCCACTGAAAACGCGCTGTTTTATGATAGCGGCTGACGTCCCCTGTGCGCTGACCACCGGCTTGTTGATCAATGACGATTTCATAAGAGGTATTGGGGATTAAATCTGTCAGCTCAACCTGGTAAAACCCATCGACAACCGCAATACTTTTTTCAGTAAAGGGTGTGCCTGATTCAAGGTCGGGGCCGACTCTGTCGACAATACGGTATTTCAGTGTATGTTCAGCACCACTGAGTTCAGCCATATCATCAGCCGGCCAGCGCAGTGTTTGTGACAACACTTGCTGACGGCCTTTTTCCAATACGAAAGTGGGTTTTACAATTGTCGTGCCGTCGTTAAGCTCAACTATCACTGTGGCACGAAAGCGGCCATTACCCGAAATAGCAGGTAACACCAGTTGCCCTTGGTAATCATCAAACTTGTCTGGAAAAGTGCGACTTAACGTTGAGTGTCGTGTTTGCAGGTTATAAAGATCGGCCCGAATATACTTAACCTGTGCCCGTTCCTCTGGGGTTAAGTAATTCAGCAGAATAGTGCCGTTAATATCCGGGTGGTTTTGCTGCTTAATGTCAGTGACATAATCAGGCCAAGGCTTAGCATTGCGTGTCGATGCCTGACTGGTCGCTTCAATATTCGCACCTGAAGTGACGGTTTTCGTGGTTTGGGTGAGTGCACCTAAATGGTATTGCGCATCACTGTGTTCGCTGGCAGGCCAGCGCGTAGTTGTACTGTTATCGACAACAATCGGCGTATAATCACCCAGCTTGGCGAGAATATTGGCTTCAGTCAGTGGCTCAGCAAGCACGTCTGAGCTCAGTGCAGTTTCATAACGCTTTTCACTGACGACCTTACCATAGGCATTATAAGCCCATTCAGTCACCGCACCTGCGCCATCTACTTGAAAACGCTTTTGCCCCTGACTGTTATACACCCAGTATTGATGGCGATCGGCTGTTGGGTTGGCTTTAGGGCGTAGCTTATCAATGTTAAATAAGCTTTCATTGAGTTGCCCAAAAGAGAGCAAACGACGTGTGTCGACTAATGTCTGATACTGAATACTTTCAATCAGCTGACCGTTAGCATCATAACGAAATTCAGTTAATGCCCCGACACTGTCAATGCTGGCTACTTTTCTATTGCGCGCATCAAACAGGGTATAACTTCGACTACCTGTTTTATCTTCAGAAGCCACTTGCCGACCCGCTTTATCATAAAAAAAGCGTACCCGGTTGGTTGCTGTTGTATCAGTCGCCTTTTCTGTACGACTTAATAAGCGTCCTGCAGCATCAAATAATTCGGTTTTAACTAAACCATTACTAAAGGTTGTTGCGACAGTATGCTGCTGATCATCATAACGAAAAACCGTGGTTTGTCCGGCCTTATTGGTTTTACTCAGTACTCGCCCCAAGCTATCATAGTTAATTGTTTCTGCTACACTCGCCCCATCAATTTTTCGGAGCAGTCGGCCAAACGCATCATACTGAAACGCAGTTTCTTGGGTATTACCCTGGCCATCATGCTGAATAACTTTACCCACCAAACCACGACTGTCGTATAATGACGTGGTCTGCATAACTTTTTCAGCTTGCTCACTACTCACCAATGCATTTAATTCAGTGACTGTTAGCTGAGCTGCGTTTTCACCCTGACGTAACACCAGCTTATTTTTGGGATAGAGAATGCCATTAACCTGATAGGTTTCAACTAACTGGCCATAGGCATCATAATTTAATCCAGTGATATTGCCTTCAGGGGAAATAACAAAACGCTTAAACCCTTGCTCATCATAGACATAGCGCTTCGCGACTACATTTTCGGGAATAGCTTTACGCTCGTTATCATTTAAAGGTGCTCGTTCCAGTTGCCAGGTCGCTTCCGCTACCAACTGCTGCTGATCATTATACTGAAAGTGTTTTATATGATGATTAGTATCAAACTCATAAACCAGATTACCCATGACATCAAATTCACGCGTAACCTTATTGCCCAATCCATCAATCACTTCAACGATATTATCTTGCGCATCGTAGCTGTATTGCAGGCTGGTACGCTGACCATCAATGGCTGGCGTTAATACCTTAACAATACGCCCTAAGTCATCAAACTGATAATCCGTTTGCTGGCCTAGTGCATCGGTAACCTGCGTGGTACGGTTGTCAGCGTCATAATGATAGTCTGCGCCTATACCGGTCGCATCACGGTATTGGCTGATGACGTATTTATCGCCAACCTGCTGATAGGTAAACGTCAGCTGCGTGCCATCACTATTGGTTATTTGCTTAATACGCTGACTGTCACCCTCATAGCTATAGGTAGTCTGGTAAATAGCACCATCTTCAACACTATTATCATCAGGTGTTAGATCTGTAATGACCGTTTCCAAACGACCTAAGTCATCATAACCATACTGCGCTAATGTGCGTTTGATTTGCTGGCTGTTATCACCGGTATACTCAATTTGAATAGCAGTTAACTTCTGCCCTTCATAACTTAAGTGCGTTATTTGACCAGATGCATCTTCAAGCTTAATCAGCTGGTTATTGTGGTATGTTAACTGTGTACGATTACCTGCTTTGTCTTCAAGAGCAGTCAACTGGCCTGTGCCATTATAAAATTCTTTTACCCGACTACTGCCTTCTTCCCAGGTCCAGCTTTTCGTTGCCGCATCATAACGGAATAAATCATGCGCACCATCACCATCGGCTGTGATATACGCCTTATGTTGTTCACTGTAGCGATAAATACTTTCACTACCATCACCATTGCGCTTAACCAGCAGTGATCCTGCTTCATTGGGTACCTCTGGCAACTCACTGATATAGCGGTTTAAACCTAATAACCACGGTTGATTGCGTGGGTCATTACTTTGCCCCTGGCTATTATAAGTTTGTAATAACGAGGTATTGAGTCCCTTACTCGCTAACTCATCCGTATAATGCTGGATAATTAAATTACCGGTATTATGGTTAATAAATACCCGATTATTCCCCTGCCCTAATGCGCTACTTTGCCCATTCAAACCAGTCAGTGAATTGTTGTATAAGCCTAACCCTTGACCCGCAACAACGGCTACCATGATGTATTTACCTTTTTTAACTGCGCCACCAGGGTTCTTTGATCGCCATACGCGGTATTGAGTCTATTGACTTCAAAGCCGCGTGATAGGTTTGCTTTGATTTACGAATATATTCGTATGTTATAAGCAACCAAGGCTATCCTCTGAACCGCCGACATCTATGTTGAATTCATTTAATACAAAACCAGACCATGACGATGTATCCACAACATTCACCATGGCATTACCCATCACAAGGGGTATATTTATATATATCCAGTGATTGGCCAAAAATGTTAAATAAAAAATGAAAAAAATTTAGATTTTTTTTGAAATGGTCAAATAAGCAGCAAAAAATGGGATTTCTGTATACTATTTATACAATCACTGCGTTATATATCCACAGCGAAGAGTGAGAAGTTAAGAGTTAAGAATATAGTGGTACGAAAGAGTAGTTTTGGATGAGCTGGAAAATGGCTAAGCGAATATAACAAGGCTACTTGACCCATCCGCAAGCACGTCGTGAATCCTTCCCTGGAGACTTGATTGCCGCATCCTTGCGGCAAACAGTTTGCTACGGGTCAAATAGCCTTTTAGTTAGATCTAACTTAGGTAAAGATGCTAGTTTTTAATACAGCTATAAAACAGTACATTTGCCGAACCTGCATAATTAGCAAATCCATAATAGACAGGTTTCCAACCATTTTCACATTGACATTGCCACCCACCCCATTTAGGTAGTGCTATAGCTGGTAAGATAACCTCATATTTGCTTTTGTTAGAGGTGTATTTTGCATTGCCTACTTGACAATACCCAGCAACACTCCCAGTTGGCAACTGTGAATAATGAGTAGCTATAGGTCCTTCTGGACCCTGAGGCCCTTTAGGGCCTTGATCACCCTTGTCACCTTTAGGACCTTGCGAACCTGTTTCCCCTATTGGTCCTTGCGCGCCCTTATCTCCTTTAGCCCCTTTAGGTCCTTGCGGTCCAACTGGACCTTGTGGACCAGCATCACCTTTCAGCCCTTGCTCACCTTGAGGACCTCGATCGCCTTTTTCACCCTGGTTTCCTTTATTGCCAGGAATACCGGGTGCGCCTTGATTACCTCTGGGCCCTTGTGGACCTTGATAGAACTCAGGAACACAGTTAAAACCGACATCCGCTAAACAGCTTGCTTCTAAAGAGCTGATCGCTCGGTTATACACATGGATTTCATCAAGCTCGCCTTGTAGCGGATAAGCAAGTTGCTCTGCTACAGAATTACCAAATACCAGAGGTCCATCTGTTATCAAGTTATCTGGCATACCTAATTTGACGTCTTTCAAACGTTTGCCATTTAGCGCCAAGTGCAACCCATTAGTTTTACCGTTATAAGCTAACACTAAATGCTGCCATTTATTTTGATAACGTGGTAAAGGATCAAGGGATTCAATACCGCCAATCACGCCAGAAGCATTTTTAAACATCACCTTCAGACGGTTATCACTGTCTAAAAATACAACAAATAGTGCATCACCTGTTGAGTCGGCTTTTTCTATCAGCACCTGCTTTTCGTTAACTTGTTTAGTTTTAAACCATAATGCAACTGAAAACGGTTGGTTTATATCAAAGGCTTCCCCATTAAAATTAACCTGCGCAACAAAGGGATTATTTTCTTCTACTTTAAGTGAAGAGCCCTCAACACCCTCATTGCTATAAACTCCCCCACTTAAATCACCCGCACCGTTTTCTAAAAAGTAACCATGATTACCTTGTCCTGAGTAATCCACACCACCTTGCTGGTGTATCCCTGCATCAAAAGACCAAAAACCTATTTCTGCCGAAGTTGGTTCAGCATGAACATTTACAGACACGTGTGAAAACAACGCAGCAGAAATTGCTATTGCCAAAGTTTTTTTCATTATTTACGACCTTATTTCACTTCCCAGATATTTTGTAACCCAACCCTAACCCTCCCCTTATTTAAGGGGAAGGAAAGAAGACGAGTTTTCCCCAACTGCTTATTTAAATGTAACTTCTTAGCGGAGTTAATAATTAATCACTACATTTATAATTAAACACCATCAACTCCTCCCCTCTTTTCAATGGGGAGGTTGGGAGGGGGTTAAATACACTAATCAATAATTGTTAAACGACAGTTGGCGTTATAGCCATGATCATTCCATGAAAGTAAACCAAAGCTAGTATCAGTATCAGATAAATCCTTCCAGTTTTGATACTTTCCATCAGTAAAAGCACACGACCAAATTTTCATTATATGCTGAGTAACCTTGTTACTATTATTACCATTATCATCATTGATTGAAGCCCGCCATTGCTTCGTTTCAGCATCGTAATAAAATAATGTAAACCTGGAAGCTACACGCTTACTATGCTCACCAGTTGAACCAAGAAATCCCTCCATCCCAAGCCTCACTTGACATCCATCCTCATCACCACATAAATCAATAATATCCTGCTCAGGAATCACTAAAGAAGTACCTCTTTGCTCCCTTGATACAAAATAATGCTTTCTATCCACTGATGAACCCGGTTTACCTTGAGGGCCTGCTTCGCCTTTTGCTCCCTGAGGTCCAACAACCCCTTGTGGACCAGTATCACCTTTTGGTCCTTGATCACCCTTATCGCCTTTTTCACCTTTTAAACCTTGTGGCCCCCTTGGTCCTACAGGTCCAGTACTTCCCTTTTCACCTTTTTCTCCCTGTTGACCTCTGTCTCCTTTTTCGCCCTTATCTCCTCTGGGACCACTTAACCCTGTGGCACCCTGTTCTCCGACTTCTCCACGAGGTCCTTGATAAAATGCAGGTACACATTTAAAACCTAACTCCGCTAAGCATTTTGCTTCTGTTGAACTGATGGCACGATTATAAAGATGCACTTCGTCAAGTTCACCAAGTAAAGGTGTTTGTTCAGCGCCATTGCCTAAAATAATTAAGCCATCTAGCTTAGATACTACTGGCAAACCTTTATTGGTCGTTTTTAAGTATTTTCCATTGAGTGCCATATTCATATCATATTGGCTACCATCAAATGAAAATACTACATGTTGCCATTTACCTTGAATATCATTCAATGGAACAGAAGCTAAACCACCTTTACTGCCACTATTATCTACAAACTCAACTACTAACTGATTTTGGCTATTTAGATAAAGTCCATAACGTGCATCATCCTGCGTATTTTTTTGCTCAAATAATGTTTGAGCAGTATTGAGTTCATCTACCTTAAACCACAGTGCTACAGAAAATGGTTTACTGATATCAAATTTCTTAATGTCAATAACGAGTGGGTCAGTTTCATCAACAATCAACGCATTTCCTTTAGCTCCATCTTTAGTATATTGACCACCTTTTAATACCGTAGCGCCAGCCAGCACCTCATCAGCAAAACTATAAAAATAACCATGGTTATTTTGACCTGAAAAATCTCTAGTGCCTTCACGATCAAACCCCGCATCAAATGACCAAAAACCTAATTCTGAGTTGGTTAATACTGGCTCTGCTATTATCGAAGTGGATACTGAAGCACTAATAATGCTTGAAACAACTACGGCTAATGACTTTTTCATTAAATATAACCTTTTTACTTTCTGGAAAACTTTTTAACCCCACCCTGCCCCTCCCCTTAACTAAGGGGAGGGAAAGAAGACAAGTTTTCCCCTGTTTCTCTCATACTTAAAGGGGGCAACTTAACGGAGATAAAAGCCAACCACTTAACTTTATATTTTGCACAATCAGCGCCTCCCCTTTTTCCAAGGGGGAGGTTGGGAGGGGGTTAAATACACTAATCGATAATCGTTAGACGACAATTAGCTACGTAGTTATGATTATTCCA
>NZ_AUAF01000060.1 GCF_000428585.1 Zooshikella ganghwensis DSM 15267
CATTAGGCAATTCTAGAAAGCCTTGAAACCATGCTTCCTTGGCCTTACCAAATCGCTCAATAGCAACCCAATCATCTGCTCCACACAACGCAGCACAAATCGTAATAGTAATGATATCAACCAACGTATGACGACGATGGCGTTCAACTCGAGGGTCGTCTAAGTGACTAAAATGATCTGCAATTGTATTATTTTTTTCCAATGTGATGCTCTAAGTCAGTTGCTAATCATCCTATTATACTGATTTTGTTGTATTTTTATATGCGATTGCCCTGACAACAGGCCCTTCCGCAAAAACTACCTACATTTATTGCACTAGCAGGAGACCAAACCGACTGGTATGTAAATACTCCCAAACTTAAACATTGGATCAAACGATTTCCCAAACAACATACTCAAGTAGATATCTGGCAATGCCCAGAAGCCAAACATGCTTTAGATCATGAGCCTTATCCTGTAGGACCATATATTCGCAATCAAATAATAGCTTTTTTAAGCAAGCAAATTGACAAGCAACTTGTGTTACCCACTTTAATATCACCACCATGCGTTAGGTTAAACAACAAAATAAAGGGTGACAGCAACTCATGACCTCCGTTTGCTTTACCGAAACCATGTCTGGCCAGCTAAGCTGGCAACCCAATATTGCTGCACAACACCCCGAGTTAAAAGATATTGATGCCTTTAAAATAGCGGATCAAGTAACACATCAAATGGTACTTAAAGATATTAGCATTGAGGTAAAAATCCCTAATAAAAAGCAGCTTACAGCATCACAATACCAAAAAGGATTACCAGGAAAGATAACAGCAGGTCAGTTATGGCTTAATCCTTTATTTAATAAAGCAACCCAAGCCTTAACAACGAGGCACCAATTAACAATCCTTAGTGGTCGGTTTACACTGTTTCGACACATCAACGCTAACACGAAACATATGCAGTATGTACTCATAGCCACCAATGCCAATCATAGTCGTTTTTTTTTGGTACATGGTTTTAAAAAAGTGAGTAACGCTGGTTTTTCCTGGCTAAAACCTTGGCGTATATGGCAAGACACCACCACACTATTTACTTCACTATATGCACTTACACCAGACGTCACTCAACATAAGCAAATCAGTCTTGATAAAGTACGAGATATACTTGCCTACAATCAGCCTTCCGCTTATGGTGTTATTTATATTTACCCTTGGCGCTTTATTCAACAACTTATATCATTTTCAATTAAAGCCACACATCCACTTCGAACACTCAAACATTTTCTGGTATTTTTCATACGCTCTTTAACACAAGTATACTTTTCTAAACAGCACTCCAAGAACGGATAACAAGGATGAAAAAACACTAGGGCCTGTAGGTATAAACGCCTCTGATAAAGTGTATAATTGCGAAGTTGAACATAAACACAACGATCAAAATAGACTAAATCTATTTAACTCGGCTTAGTTAACGAATAATCCTGCGCTTAATCTACTATAATCAACGAGCTTCATTTAGGTCACATTGATTCAGAGAAGCAATACTCTTTACATAACAACATCTGAAGAAATTATGCCGTTCAAAAAAATCATTAACGAACTTTGGCTATTTGGTTTAAAGCAAGCATATGCCAGTATATTTGGCGGTTTTCTATTGGCTACCATGATTATCACAAGTTATTGGTACCCCCCTTGAAAACCTTCACCGCTACGACTTTATTTTTATTGCGGCTATCGCTTTTCAAGTTTTACTGTTAGCAACCAAGCTAGAAACGATGAGGGAGTCACTTGTCATCATCGTTTTTCATATCGTTGCGACAGTTATGGAACTGTTTAAAACATCAGATGCCATACAGTCTTGGACTTATCCAGAAGAGTATGTCTTTGGTATTGGTAACGTACCATTATTCACTGGCTTTATGTATAGTGCTGTAGGTAGCTACATCGCGCGCGTTTGGCGTATATTTAAGTTTGAGTACTCCCATTACCCCTCAAAGCCTGCCACCCTAATTTTAGTCACATTAATCTATATAAACTTTTTTACCCATCATTATATTTGGGATTTCCGCTGGCTATTACTAGGGCTTACCATACTCTTGTTTTATCGTATAAAAATTTATTTTAAAATTATCAAAACACATCGCCATATGCCTCTTTTAGTAGGGTGGCTTTTGGTTGCTTTATTCATATGGTTTGCAGAAAATATCGCTACATTTACCAATATATGGTTATACCCAAACCAATCGTCAGAGTGGCAAATGGTTTCGCTTTCGAAACTTAGCTCATGGTACCTACTCATGCTAATCAGCTTTGTATTAGTATCGTTAATTAATAACGTCAAAATACGTCGGGTAGGTCATTTAAAGATCAATTAAAAGAAATAAAAAAAGGTAGAGCATATATAACGCTCTACCCATTTAACCATGCAACTATTATGTTATAGCATCAATTATTTTATCGCATCAATGCCACGCTGCATGTCAGCTATCAAATCATTAATATCTTCTAGACCCACAGCAACACGGATTAAATTATCGGAAATACCTGCCTGAGCTTTATCTTCAGCGGTTAAACGACAGTGAGTGGTGGTTGCAGGGTGGGTTATGGTTGTTTTTGCATCACCCAAGTTCGCCGTTAGCGATACTACTCGTGTCGCATCAATAAAACGCCAGGCTTCTTCTTGTCCGCCTTTTACTCTAAACGCCAGTACACCACCGAATTTCTTCTGTTGCTGCTTTGCCAGCGCATGTTGTGGGTGGGATTCCAACCCTGCATAAAAAACATGCTCGATCTCTGGCTGGGCATTTAACCACTGAGCCAGCGCTAGTGCATTATCGCAATGAGCATTCATACGCAGAGAAAGGGTTTCCAACCCTTTTAGAAAAACCCAGGCATTAAAGGGACTCATTGAAGGCCCTGCAGCTCGCATATAAATATGAATCTCTTCCAGTAGCTTATCTGGACCAACAACAACACCACCTACACACCGCCCCTGACCATCTAAAAACTTGGTGGCAGAATGTACAACAATATCTGCCCCTAATTTGAGGGGTTGTTGGATGATCGGTGTGCAAAAACAATTATCCACTACGAGTAAGCAGTCATTTGCTTTAGACAGCTGACTTAATGCACTGAGATCCGCCACTTCACTTAAGGGGTTTGAGGGGGTTTCCAAAAACAACATTTTGGTTTCAGGCTTGATGGCTTCTTGCCAACGGGCTAAATCTGTTAAGGGAACAAAGTCGGTTGTCACGCCAAACCGTGCTAAATATTTACTAAAGATGGTAGTGGTTGTACCAAAAACACTACGCGAGCAAACGACATGATCACCCGCTTTCAACAATGACATGCACACACTTAAAATAGCCGCCATACCCGAAGCAGTGGCTACCGCTCGCTCGCCTCCCTCTAATGCAGCTATACGCGACTCAAATAAGTGAACAGTTGGGTTAGTATAACGGGAGTAAACATTACCAGGAATATCACCCGCAAAACACGCAGCAGCTTCTGCAGCAGAATTAAAAACATAACTTGATGTCATATACATCGGCTCTGCGTGTTCCATTTCTGGGCTACGCTGATGTCCCATTCGAATGGCTTGTGTAGCAAGTTCAGTTGCAGAATAATCGAACTGGTAACGCTCACCTAAATAATCATATTTGCTCATGGTTCTTTCCACTTATCTACTACACAAAACATACGATTTAATATTTTTACTTCATCACTTACGCATCATTATGCAAATCAATGACAGTGTCTTCCGCAATTTTTTTCTTTTTCGCGGCATCACTTCGTTGTTGACGTAATTGTTCTAAATAATCATCCGTAATATTACCAGTGATATAATGCCCATCAAAAACTGAACACTCAAAGCCATCAAAAGTCGTTCCTGATCCTTCTGCTACAGCATGTTGTAAGTCTGTCAAATCTTGATAAATCAACCAGTCAGCACCAATAATCTCCGCTACTTGCTGCTCGGTACGATTAAATGCAATCAGCTCATGGGCCGAGGGCATATCGATACCATATACATTAGGGAAGCGAATCGCAGGCGCTGCAGAGCAAAAATAAACTTTTGCAGCCCCGGCATCACGTGCCATTTCAATAATTTGTTTACATGTCGTACCACGAACAATAGAGTCATCCACCAATAAGACATTTTTGCCGCGAAACTCCAAATCAATCGCATTTAGTTTTTGTCGTACTGATTTTTTACGCTCTTTTTGGCCAGGCATAATGAAAGTACGACCAATATAGCGATTTTTTATAAAACCTTCGCGATATTTAACACCAAGTCGGTTGGCCATTTGTAATGCTGAGGTACGACTTGTATCGGGTATCGGAATGACAACATCAATATCGTGATCAGGGTAAGCTTTCAGAATTTTTTCGGCCAGCTTTTCTCCCATTTTTAAGCGAGCCTTATAAACAGAGCTACCATCAATAATTGAGTCAGGGCGTGCAAAATAAACATACTCAAAAATACAAGGTGTTAACTGAGGAGAATCAGCACATTGCATTTGATGCAATTCACCTTCTGCAGAAATATAAATGGCCTCACCTGGAGCAACATCCGCAACCAATTCAAAACCTAAAGCGTCTAGCGCAACACTTTCTGAAGCCAGCATGTACTCATAGCCATTTACGGTCTCCTTACGGCCATACACCAGAGGACGTATACCATGGGGATCCCTAAAACCAACAATACCATGGCCTACCAGCATGGCAACCACCGCATAGCCACCTTCACACCGATGGTGCACTTGTTTAATCGCTTCAAAAATATCCGCAGGTTCTGGTATGAATTTATTTTGCTTTTGCAGCTCATGTGCAAAAACATTTAGGAGAATTTCTGAATCTGAGTGAGTATTGATGTGGCGAAGGTCAGCTTTGAATAAGTGTTCTTTTATTTGGTCTGCATTAGTGAGATTACCATTATGCGCTAAGGTGATCCCGTAAGGTGAGTTAACATAAAATGGTTGGGCTTCAGCAGAGCTTGAACTTCCTGCGGTGGGGTAACGAACATGACCAATACCAATATTACCTACTAAGCGCTGCATATGTCGTGTTCGAAAAACATCTCGAACTAAACCATTATCCTTACGTAAAAAAAAACGGTTATCTGCACATGTCACGATCCCCGCTGCGTCTTGCCCCCGGTGTTGCAATACTGTCAATGCATCATAAAGTGGCTGATTGACATTACGCCTGGCCACCATGCCGACTATCCCACACATGCAGCTACCTCATTAGTTCTGAATGATCAAACTATAGTTTATATTTTTAAAGGCCAGAGCCTTCTAGAGGCTCTGTTTTTGCAAAGCTAAGTGGTTTTTTGCTTAAGACTTACCTGGTCTAAGACTGGCTGAAGCCATGTCATTAAGGTATCCATAGACCAATCAGCCGCTTCTCTAAAGTAAGGAATTAACTGAGACTGCTGCCACCATGGATCTTGCTCAACGGGTGCAAAGCCCACAATGCCAACTAATAACACCACCACTACAACACCACGTGCACCTCCAAAAAGCATACCCAGCACACGATCAGTGCCTGTTAAACCTGTTGCTTTGACGAGCTCTGACAACAGTTTGGTCACCAAGCCTCCCACTATTAAGGTCACCAAAAACAATACACTGCAGGCGAGTATTTTTTTAACTGAAGGTGTTGCGACATATTCACTGAAGATATGAGCAAGACTACCGCCAAATGTCCAGGCAATAATCACTGCTGCAATCCAGATAACCAACGACAAAGCTTCTTGCAAGAAGCCACGAGACAAGCTGATAAGGCTAGATATAGCAATAATGCCAACGATTAACCAATCCACCCAAGTAAACATCACAGCCATAAAAATATTCACTTTATTGTGTCAGGAAATTGGCGGGCATTGTAACAGATGGCAGCCAAGCGCCCAAGCTTGGCTAAGGGGTATACCTCACAATGATACCGTCCAACTGCCACTTTTCATGTAGTGCTTGAACAACAGGTTGTAGCTGTTTTTTCGTAAAACGAGGCCCAACAAAAACACGTGTTATCACACCATGCTTATTACTAGGTAATTTTTGACTATAGGCTTTATAACCTTCGGTCTGTAGCTTTTTCACTAACGAGTTTGCATTATTACTGTCTGCAAATGTACCAACTTGAATTGTCCAACTGATGGGCAAGCCCTTTTCATCGAGGCTAGGTTTGTCTTCAATATCATTCTGCTGTACGACTTCTGTTGCCGGTTGTTCAGCTACACTTTGCTCAACTACTTGCTGAGTGTCTTGGTTAGGTTCTGAAGATACATCATCAGTTTTCTCAGAAACACTTGTCGTATCTAACGCTGCGGTTGATGCAGTCGTCTCATCTAAAACCGGTTCATCAATAACGACTTCTGCTTGCTCAGGGTTTGGATTAATCGCTGCAAGCTCTTTCTTGGCTTGAGCCCTTGCCTCATCCACGAAATCTGGCTCTGCAATAGCGGGTGGTGGTGGAGGTAACTCAGCACTCACTCGCTCATAGGTGGTCTTTTCATCAAAAAGCCAAGGCAAAAAAATAGCGGCAATTGCCACTAAAACGATGGCACCAACAACACGTTGTTTTAAACCATCATCAATTAACATGAAGATTCCTCGTACTCGAGCTTATTGTACGACGCCAACAGTATAAGACTTCACATAAATAAAGTTTATGCCAGGTAATAAGCTTACACTGGCATGCTGGCTATTTGGTTGTTCACTATCTAAGCGGCTTATAGCGTATTTCTTTTGACAATCATTTTCAGCTAAAGATGCACACTACAGTGCAAGGGCATCCATGGCTGCTGCAACAGTATAAAAAGACCCCATGACTAAGATGCGATCTCCCGCAGCTGAAGTCTCAATCGCACTCATTAGCGCATCTGCAACAGTTGTTTTTTGCTCAATACGACAATGTGCTTGCATTTCATCTGCCAATACCGAACAAGGCTTAGCTCGTGACAGACCAGGTATTGTACTAATCCACCAGGTATCAACCATAGCCGCAAGCGGCTTAACCACACCAAGGCTATCCTTATCCATCATAATGGCCAGTACGGCTTGCATTTTAGCAGGCGGCAACTGTTGTAATTGCCGACTTATATTCTCAGCGGCATGAGGATTATGAGCTACATCCAAAATTAGCTCAATCATCTCACCCTGAGGGTTACGCCAGGGTATTCGTTGAAAGCGTCCAGCAACTGTCGTTGCTTTTAGTGCAGCGCACAGTAAATCATATTCCAAAGTAAAGGGTGATAATGCAAGGGCTTGCAAAGTATTCACCGCATTCACCATCGCCAGTTTTGGTAAAGGAAGCGATGACCAGATAACAGGCAGCCCAGTGCTTCCAAGGCCGGTAAAAGTCCACTCCTCCCCTTGCTTTACTGCACCATATTCTTGTTCTCGGCAAAAAAGATGGGTACCCAGGTCTTTAGCTTTTGCCACAATACTCTGAGGGTGATGAACCTCTCCGCAAACGGCCCATTGCTCCGCTCGCAAAATACCCGCCTTTTCCGCCGCAATACCCTCAGGATCAGAGCCAAGCCAAGCCTCATGATCTACCCCAATTGATGTGATTATTGCTACATCCGCATCAATGATATTAACTGCATCGAGTCGTCCCCCTAAGCCCACTTCAAGCACCACTGCATCCAGAGGTTGCTGAGCAAACAGCCATAATGCCGCTAAGGTACCAAACTCAAAATAGGTTAAGGGAATATCACCTCGTGCCTGATCAATGGCGGTAAAGGCACGGCAAAAATCCTGATCACTGGCAGGCTGCTGATTGATAACAACCCGCTCATTGTAACGTCGCAAGTGGGGTGATGTGTAAACTCCCACTTTATAGCCATGATGCTGCAGAATGCCATTGAGCAGTGCAACAGTACTGCCTTTACCGTTAGTACCTGCTACAGTAAAAACCCAAGGTGCTGGCTTACCTAAAGCGAGTCTTTGCCACACCATCTGTATCCGCTCAAGGCCTAAATCAATTTCTTGGCTATGCAAAGACTCTTGCCAATGAAGCCAGTCCTGCAGACAGTTAAACCTCATCTTTTTTAACTGACTCCGGTTTATGCTCAGCAGTTTCAGCGGCTTCATCCGTCAGATAGGACTCTGAGGGGGTATTTGTTTCTGTCTCAAGCTCTCCCGCTGCTGGCGATTCGTCATCAGCAACCTGATCATCAGTTGCTAGCGAACGACTTTGGTCCTCAGCAACCTTAGGTTGGTCTGCATAGACCAGCTTGCTTATAATTCCCGAAATACGATCCCGTAGCTCAGCACGCGGTACGATCATATCTATCGCCCCATGTTCAAGCAAAAACTCACTGCGTTGAAAACCTTCTGGTAGCTTCTCACGAACTGTTTGCTCAATCACTCGAGGACCAGCAAAACCAATCAACGCATTCGGCTCAGCAATATTAATATCCCCCAGCATAGCCAAGCTGGCAGATACCCCACCATAAACAGGATCAGTTAATACCGAGATAAAAGGCAAGCCAGCCTCTTTCATTTTTTCCAGCGCGGCACTGGTTTTAGCCATCTGCATCAGTGAAAACAAAGCTTCCTGCATCCTTGCCCCACCGCTTGCGGCAAAACAAACTAACGGCAGTCGGTGTTCAAGACACGTATTAACTGCACGCACAAATTTCTCACCCACTACAGACCCCATCGAGCCACCCATAAAGGAAAACTCAAAGGCCGCAGCAACTAAAGGCACATCCTTCACAGCGCCTTTCATGACAATCAGCGCATCACGCTCACCCGTTTGCTTCTGTGCAGCACTGAGTCGGTCTTTATACTTTTTACTATCTTTGAATTTAAGACGATCAACAGGCTCTAAATCTGCGGCAATTTCTTCTCGACCATTAAGATCCAGAAAATAATCAAGGCGAATACGAGCAGATATCCGCATATGGTGATCACACTTAGGACAGACATCCAAATTTCTTCTAGACTCTGGCGCATAGAGAATAGAATTACATTTTATACATTTTTTCCAAAGCCCTTCAGGAACACTACGACGTTTGCTACTGTCATCAGGTCGTGAAAGCGATGGCAGAATTTTATCGAGTAGCCAATTAGCCATGTTTTCTCTCAAAATTGTTGCTAAGCGGCGATTAATCGCCCTGGATAATTACTATGAATCCATTGCGTGGCGCATCTCAGCCAAAATAGCAGTCACTTTGGCAAGAGCCACGTCTTGGTTTTCTTGTTCTGCACCGATTTGAGCCACCAGCGCACTACCAACCACAACACCATCTGCCAAGGCAGAAATAGCTTGAGCCGATGCGCCATCTTTAATGCCAAATCCAACGGCAATCGGCAGCGTGGTGTGTTGTCGAATTAAACTCAAGCGCTCGGCAACCTCACTGACATTCAGTGAGGCAGCCCCTGTCACCCCTTTAAGCGATACATAATACAAATAACCACTTGAGGCTTTGGTAATTTGTGCAATACGTGCTTCTTCTGTCGTGGGTGACAATAAAAAAATGCTATCAATATGATGTGTATTTAAGATTGTGGATAGCGAGTCAGCTTCTTCGGGCGGCAAGTCTACCGTTAAAACCCCATCAACACCAGCCTCGGCGGCGGCTTGAGCAAAGGCTTCATAACCCATGTTTTCAATAGGGTTTAAATAGCCCATAAGCACTACAGGTGTTGACTGATTAGTTTGTCGAAACTCCGCCACCATTGCCAACACTTGTCGAATATTAATGCCATGCTGTAAAGCACGTTCACAAGCAAGTTGGATAACGGGACCATCCGCCATTGGATCAGAAAAAGGTACCCCAAGCTCAATAATATCAGCACCCGCCTTAACCAGGCCGTGCATCAGGGGTACCGTTAGCGAGGGGTGACTATCACCCGCGGTAATATATGGGATTAACGCTTTTCGTTGCGTGGCTGACAGTGCAGCAAAACAGTCTTGAATACGACTCATGATTACTCCCCCAATTAAACGCGCACCCCATCCAGCGCAGCTACAGTATGAATATCTTTATCGCCCCGCCCGGATAAATTCACCACAATCGTTTGCTCGGGCCTCATGGTTGCAGCCAGTTTTTCTGCATAAGCTAACGCATGGCTACTTTCTAACGCTGGAATAATACCTTCTAATTGCGTCAGCTTATGAAATGCAGACAGCGCTTCTTCATCAGTGATCGCCACATAATTTGCGCGACCAATATCTTTTAACCAGGCATGCTCCGGGCCAACCCCCGGATAATCAAGGCCTGCAGAAACTGAATGGGTTTCGATTATTTGTCCATTATCATCCTGCATCAGATAGGTTCGATTACCATGCAGTACACCAGGGCGACCGGCGCACAATGGTGCAGAGTGTTTACCTGTGTCAACCCCAAAACCAGCAGCCTCTACCCCATACATAGCGACCTGGTGATCAGTAATGAAAGGATAAAATAAACCAATTGCATTAGAACCACCGCCAACACAAGCTACGAGTGCATCCGGTAAACGACCTGTTTGCGCAATACACTGCTGTTTAGCCTCTCGCCCAATCACCGCCTGAAAGTCCCGCACCATTTGCGGATAAGGGTGAGGGCCCGCCACGGTGCCAATAATATAGAAGGTATCATCAACATGAGTCACCCAGTGTCGCAGTGCTTCATTAAGGGCGTCTTTTAGGGTCTTTGAGCCAGACTGAACCGCTTCGACTTCGGCACCTAACAACTTCATGCGATAAACATTAAGTGATTGGCGCTCGACATCAACCGCCCCCATAAATACCTTACACTCTAAGCCAAACCGAGCAGCCACTGTTGCAGAAGCTACCCCATGCTGACCTGCCCCCGTTTCAGCAATGACCTTGGGCTTGCCCATATACTTGGCTAACAAAGCTTGACCAATGGTGTTATTGACCTTGTGTGCCCCTGTATGATTAAGGTCTTCCCGTTTAAGGTAAATTTGCGCACCACCTACAGTGCGTGACCATCGTTCAGCATGATAGAGAGGTGATGGGCGACCAACATAGTGGCTAAGATCGCGATCAAACTCAGCTAAAAAGTCCTTATCTTGAGCAAGCTTCTGATAGGTCTCATTCAACTCATCCAAGGCCGCCATCAATGTTTCAGATACAAAGCGGCCCCCGTATTTACCAAAATGACCATGGGCATCAGGTAAACTCTTTAACATTTCCTCGTTTATATGCTCAGACACTGGCAACCTCTCTCACAAAAGCCAGAATTTTTTGACGGTCTTTTACACCCTTACTTTTCTCAACCCCTCCACTTACATCCACTGCAAAAGGCTGAAGAGATTGAATCGCTTGCTGAACATTGTCTGGGTTCAGTCCACCGGCAATAATTAGTGGTTGGTCCAGGTCATCAGGGATAGCCTGCCAATCAAAACATATACCCGTGCCTCCGGGCACTCCAGGCTGATAACTATCCAGTAATATGCCGCAAGCTGTTTTATACTGCCCGATCGCCGCTCTAATATCCATACCTGGCCGCACACGAATTGCCTTTATATAGGGGCGCTTAAACTGCTCACAAAATTGCACAGACTCATTACCATGAAACTGCAGCAAACCAAGCGGGATAGCCTCTAAGTGCTGCCAAATATACGCTGCAGAAGCATCAACAAAAAGACCTGTGACTGTTACAAAACCAGGTACTTTACTCACAATAGCCTGCGCCTGGGCAACTGAAACCGCTCGAGGGCTTTTCGGGTAAAAAACTAAACCAATAGCATCAACCCCTGCAGCGACAGCATAGGCGGCATCATCAGGCTGAGTTATTCCACAGATCTTTATTCTGGTTCTTGGCTTCACCCTTATGCCCTTTTCTTTATGCCACTATCAAAAAAATATGAAAACTGGTGCCAGATTACCATCCAACCCACCCTTGACTTATTACTCTGCTAATAACGCTGATAAAAAGTAAGGTCCTAGTGCCCCTCGCTCCAGCCCAAAGTGTTCAGGATATCCAACATCCACAAAGTACAAACCATAAGGTGGGGCAGTGACTCCACCTTGTGTGCGATCTTGTACTGCCAACACTTCTTGAATCCAGTTTACCAGGCGCTTACCACAACCAATAGCCATGAGCACACCCGCAATATTGCGAACCATGTGATGTAAAAATGCATTGGCCTGCACATCAATAACCACCAGTTCACCATAACGCTTTACGGTCAGATGCGAAATATTACGGCAAGGTGTTTTGGCCTGACAGCCAATCGCTCGAAAGGAGGTAAAGTCATGCTCACCCACTAAGCACTGGGCAGATTCGTGCATTTTTTCTGCATCTAAAGGTCGATAATTCCAAGTCACTCCCTTAGCCAAAGCAGCAGGACGCACCGGTGCGTTATAAATTACATAACGGTAACGCCGATAGTCTGCACGAAATCGGGCATGAAACTCTGTAGAGACAGGTTTAACCCAACGCACAGCGACCTGCGGTGGTAGATTGCTATTGGCACCAAATACCCACCCCCGCAAACTACGATCAGCTGAACTATCAAAGTGAATAATTTGGTTAGAGGCATGGACCCCTGTGTCCGTTCTCCCAGCACAGACAACACTGACTGGGTGATTGGCAACCTTGGACAGCGCAGCTTCCACTGCTGCTTGCACTGAAGGTCCATGTTTTTGAGTTTGCCAGCCTAGAAAAGGAGAGCCGTCATATTCAACACTGGCGGCATAGCGCTGAGTGTCCGAGTCAACAGGCTGGGAAGTCGAATCCGACACTAAAGTTACTTCTTTTACCATTTAACCCATACTATTAATTAATGTCTGGGCTTCCTGTTTTTGACTATCATTACCTTCTTGCATCACTTCATCAAGAATATCGCGCGCACCTTCATGGTCACCCATATCGATGTAAGCACGTGCAAGATCAAGCTTAGTGGCCGTCTCATCAGCACCAGCCAACAACGCCATATCATCTTCACTTTCAGCAGCCGGTGGTGCTGCCTTAGGTGCTTCAGGTACTGGCTCTGGCTCTACAGCTGCTGGCTCAGGTTTGACCTCTGCAACAGGGGCAGGTTTAACTTGAGGCTCAGGCTCAACCATTTCCTGTGTTACAGGCTCTTCTTCACCTACAGCTCCTGATAATTCTGCCGCTAAACTTTCAGTAGCCGCATCCAAAGAAGCCAAATCGTCATCTAATTCAGCGCCAAGCATAAAGTCTTTTTCTTCGGATGTCAGTTCTGGTTCTGTAACAGTTTCTTCCGCAGTAAGTGGAGCTTCATCAACTAATGCCTCGTCACTGACAGCAAGGTCAAAGGCTTCGTCAAATGCAACCTCATCAGTGCCTTCTAGCTCCAGGTCATCCAAGCTGAAGTCCATTTCGACTTCTTCTGTTTCAGCCAGTGGTTGCTCTGGCTCAAGCTTTAGCTCTTCATCCAGTGCAAATTCATCGCCCAGGCTTTCTACTTCACCTGTCGCTAACTCTGTGGACTCTAAATCCAGACTGAGCGCATCATCAAGTGATTCAGTCGCTGCAGGCTCAATACTGTCCAGATCAAAGTCTAACGCTTGTGCTTCTGCATCAACTTCAGCCAGCTCTTTATCAAGGTCAAAGTCAAGCCCCTCCATCTCAGTGTACCCAGCCTCACGTTCCTGAGGGTGGATTTCTAAAGAGGCTTCAGCTGCTTCATCCAATGCATCCAGACTCAACTCACCGGATAACTCATCAACTTCCTTTTCCAAATCATCCAGGGATAAATCTAACTCTTCATCCAAATCTGAGGTTAAAACACTCTCTTCTTCAGGTGCTTCAACTTTTTTTTCGGGTTCTTCCAGCCCTAAGTCATCCAGACTCAGTTCTTCATCCAGATCATCCATGGTTAAGGTATCACTGGCTAACTCAGCTTCAAGGCTGGCAAGGTCTTGATCACCTGCCAAATAATCAATGCCTGCGTCCGCTGCTGCAACACCAAAGGCATCTGAAGGGAACTTCCCTTTTAGAGCATTCGCCTTATTGATTGCACCCTGATCAGACAGCTCTTCAAGCTCTGAAAATTCTCGCTTAAAGGCATCGGCATTTTGCATTTCAGCATAAACTTCCAGCAGTTTTACCCTGAGATCAGTTCTGCTGGGTTCATCATTAATCGCATTACGCAAGAGATCTTCTGCATGAGAAAAGCGACCATAAGCAATGTAAATATCCGCCTCACCCAAAGGATCACTGGTTTCAGGTTTCACTGGCGCTGAAGGTTTCTCGTCTTCCTCTAGCGCGGCTTCTGAAATTTTTTTTTGCTCCAGTTCCTCTTCCTCGTCGATCAGCATGGTATCTGCTTCGGCGTCCAAGGACTCCTGGTATAACTCTTCCTCTTTACGGGCATTTCGGCGAGACAAAAACAGCAGACCCAACACTACTAGCACTACTGTACCGCCAGCCCCAACCAAATACATTGGTTCTTGTAAGATACGGTCGATCAGACTGACCTCAGGTTTTGGCTGCGGAGTGTCGACAGTTTCCGTGGGAACAGGCTCCGTTTCAGGCTGTGGCTCAGGCTCAGTGGTAACAGCAGGTTCTCGGACAGGTTCTGGCTCAGGTACAGCAGGTTGCTGGACCCCAGCAGACTCCTGCTCACTCAGCTTGGCCTGCAATGCAGCAAGCTGCTCATCTTTGAGGCTCAACAAGCGTTGCAAGGTACCAATTTGATCTTCCAATTCAGTAAGCCTGGAAGTGATTTCTTCATTTTCGCGGCGTGCTTTATCTAAGTTTTCCTGAGTAACCGACAGCTCATTTTGCAACGTCTCAACTTGCTGTGCAGAAGGACCTGTTTGCCCTGTATCCCCACCACCTTCTTCTTGTGAAGGAGAAGGCGTTGGAGCTGACACAATTTTCAAGCGACCATCACTGTCTCCAGCTTCAGGCTCAGGGGCAGCCGAAGCACGGCGTGTTGCATCCAGTTGAGGCGCCTGCAGATCGCCCGCTTTCCAGGCCCGGGTTTGTTCGGCCACTAATGAAACGGCTTCGTTGTGTGAAACCTGCTTGATTTGCTCAGAGTTTGGTACTCTAAGCACCTTGCCACGTTTTAGCAGGTTGATATTGTCATTGATAAATGCATCAGGATTGAGGACCTGCAAGGCAACCATTGTCTGGTGAACAGTGATATCTCGAGATGGCCTAACTTGTGCCGCGATCTCCCACAGTGTGTCATTGGCCCGGATTGTGTATTGATCACCATCTAAACCACCGGTAGTGGCAGGCTGGCTGACTGGCTCTGCTGTAGGTTGTTCAGCACGAGGTTGCTGAGCCGGTGCGCTGGAAACAGGTGCTTGAACAGTTGTAACTGGCTGCTGGCTAAATGTAGGAGGATCGAGAAGGACTGTATATTCACGTAATAGACGACCACTTGGCCAATGTACCTCAACCAAAAAATTTAAATAGGGTTCACTGACAGGCTTACGGCTGGTGACTTTTATATATGACCGACCGTTTTTTTTGACGACAGTTTGAAACTTTAGATTGCTGAGAAAGAATATGCGCTCTACACCCGCACGATTGAAGTCCTCATTGGTTGCCAAATTTGGCAATATCTCAGAAGACCCCAAGTCTCGCACTTGTATCAGCTCTATTTCAGCATCGAGGGGTTGGTTTAATGCGGAATTGAGGGTAATTTCCCCAAGTCCAAGAGCATTCGCCACGCCAGATGACAATAATCCGGCAGCCGCGACTGCTACTACTAACTTGCGCACCATAATTCTCAATCCTTTATTATTCGGTAAAGTCTTGCTCTGTTGAGCAGCCAGAGAATTCATACTCATCCCGACCCGTTTTTTTTCTGCCAGTTCCCCAGGTAACCATAACGTAGCTCACATAAGCAGCCTAAAAAAATAAAATGCATATTCAAGTGATAGCACAAAGTGTCATTTTCTTGATGAGTATAAAACAGAATGGACAGATAAGTAGCCCGCTTACCTGTCCAGCATCACAATAGAACAAGATATTACTTCACAAAAAAATTGATAACTAGTTAATAACAAAATCTAGAAATTAGATGTAATAACCTTACTAAGTATCAATTATAAATAGTCTTTTATCAATATCTCAGCAATTTGTACACTGTTTAGCGCCGCTCCCTTGCGAACATTATCCGCTACAACCCACAAATTGAGACCCAGATCACAAGAAATATCTTCACGGATTCGCCCAACATACACAGGATCATGACCACATGCCTGCTTCACGGGTGTCGGATATCCCCCATCCTGACGTTCATCCATTAACTCGACACCTGGCGCCTTTTGTAAAAGTGATCTGACCTCATCTGCCGTAATTTTAGTGCGCGTTTCAATATGCACAGCTTCTGAGTGTCCATAGAACACAGGTACCCTGACACAGGTAGGGTTAACTTTAATCTCAGCGTCACCAAAAATTTTCTGTGTTTCCCACACCATTTTCATTTCTTCTTTGGTGTATCCATTGTCTTGAAATACATCAATATGCGGCAAAACATTAAAAGCAATTTGGGTTGGATAGACTTCTGCTTCAGCCGGCTGCCCATTTAATAATTTAGCAGTTTGTCCAGCCAGTTCATTAACGGCCTCTTTACCTGTACCCGAAACAGCCTGATAAGTTGCGACGTTAATTCGGGTAATCCCAACCGCATCATAAATTGGCTTTAACGCCACCAACATTTGAATAGTTGAGCAGTTTGGGTTAGCAATAATATTGTGTTTTTTATAGTCAGCGACCGCAGCAGGATTAACTTCAGGCACCACCAGTGGTATTTCTGGGTCATAACGAAAGTGCGAGGTATTATCAATCACGACACACCCAGCAGCCCCCGCTTTAGGTGCATACTCTGCTGAAATACTGCCACCCGCAGAAAACAATGCAATCTGCACTTTACTAAAGTCAAACTCGGCTAAGTCTTCTACAACAACTGATTTACTACCAAATAACACGGTATTACCCGCAGAGCGGCTACTGGCTAGTGCATAAATTTTACCTACCGGGAACTTACGCTCAGCTAAAATGCCCAGCATAGTTTCACCTACAGCACCTGTCGCACCAACTACAGCCACATCAAATGTTTTACTCATCTTGCTGTATCTATCCTATTTTTTTGATCAAAGATTAAAATAAGTGTACTACGCTAAGCACACCTATTACTCTACAGACTAATGCAAACTGTCGTAAATCACACTGCGAATTATCAATTTAGTGCTTTGATAACCGCCTCACCCATCGCTTGTGTGCCAATAATGGAATTACCTTCGTGAGCAATATCCGCTGTTCTCAAACCCTGTGTTAATACGTCAGCGACAGCCTGTTCAATGGCTGCAGCCGCTTCTGGATACTGTAGGGAGTGCCTCAGCATCATGGCAACAGACAAAATCATAGCCAAAGGATTGGCTTTATCTTGACCCGCAATATCAGGGGCCGAACCATGACAAGGTTCATACATTCCCAGCCCTGACGCCGCAAGGGATGCTGATGGCAACATACCGATTGAGCCCGTTAACATGGCGGCCTCATCCGACAATATATCGCCAAACATGTTACCCGTCACAATGACATCAAACTGCTTGGGTGCTCTAACAAGCTGCATGGCGGCATTGTCAACATACATATGCGTCAACTCAACTTCAGGGTATTCTGCAGCTAGTTCATTCATCACCTCACGCCACAGCCCTGTCACTTCTAACACATTCGCCTTATCCACTGAGCACAGTTTTTTTCCTCGACGCTGAGCCGCTTGAAAAGCCACATGACCAATACGCTTAATTTCACTCTCACGATAACGATAAGTATTGAAGCCTTCACGTTCTCCACTATCTAACGTTTCAACGCCACGCGGCTTACCAAAGTAAATGCCTCCAGTTAACTCCCGAACAATCAGTAAATCCAGTCCAGCGACTACTTCCGGTTTAAGGGTAGAAGCACTGGCTAACGGTTCAAATAACAAGGCTGGACGCAGGTTTGCAAATAACTCCAGTTGCGAGCGAATCCCCAATAGACCTTGCTCAGGTCTTTGTGGCCGTGGCAAAGTATCCCATTGAGGGCCACCCACCGCCCCCAGTAAAATGGCATCACTTTCTTTAGCGGCTGCTAAGGTAGATGCAGGCAAAGGTTGGCCTTCAGCATCAACAGCAGCTCCCCCAATCAGGGCACTTTCCATTTTTATGGGCAGGTTAAACTTAGCCGCAACCGTCTCCAGCACGCGTATACCTTGCTGCATTATTTCTGGACCAATACCATCACCGGCTAAAGTCAAAACTCGTTTTGCTTGCATGGAAATCTCTCTTCTTAAAACAGAAAAAAACTGCCTTATAATCAATTAGTGCGCTGCAAATAACCACGGAAATTGCTGCTGATGGCGCGCTTCAAACGCTTTAATTTCATCTGCCTGTTGCAGCGTCAGACCTATTTCATCAAGTCCTTGCAATAAACAGTTGCGCCGAAATTCGTCAATGTTGAACGAAAACTGCTGTCCGTCAGGTAGTGTTATGACCTGTTGTTGTAAATCTACGGTCAGCTTTAGCCCTTCATTAGCCGCATTTTCTGCATGAAATAATGCTTCTACTTCTGTTTCGGAAAGCGTTATCGGCAAAATGCCATTTTTAAAGCAGTTGTTGTAAAAAATGTCCGCAAAGCTTGGTGCAATAATACAACGAAAGCCGTAATCCAATAATGCCCAGGGAGCATGCTCACGACTTGAACCACAGCCAAAATTGCGACCTGCTAATAAAATAGAAGCCCCCTGATAACAAGGTTGATTCAATATAAAGTCTGGGTTAAGTGGGCGTTGGCTGCAATCCTGGTCTGGCTGACCTTCATCCAGGTAGCGCAACTCATCGAACAGGTTTGGCCCAAAGCCTGAGCGCTTAATGGACTTTAAGAATTGCTTGGGAATAATCATGTCAGTATCAACATTGTCCCGCTCTAAAGGCGCGACCAAACCGGTTAATATGGTAAATGCCTGCATGATTTCCCCCTACTGCCACTGTCTTATATCAACAAAATGACCGGCAATCGCTGCTGCAGCTGCCATTGCCGGACTCACTAAGTGGGTTCTACCGCCAAAACCTTGCCGTCCTTCAAAGTTACGGTTTGACGTTGAGGCACAATGCTCACCTGCCCCCAGCTTGTCTGCGTTCATGGCTAGACACATTGAGCAACCAGGCTCTCGCCACTCCATACCCGCACTTATAAAAATCTGGTGCAAACCTTCTTGCTCAGCTTGCGCTTTCACCAAACCGGACCCAGGTACAACCAATGCCTGCTTAATGGTGGCAGCCACATGTTTACCTTTCACAACGGCTGCCGCTGCGCGTAAGTCTTCAATACGGGCATTGGTACAAGAACCAATAAATACACGATCCAGTTTAATGTCGCTTATCGCCATGCCTGGTGTTAACCCCATATAGTGTAACGCTCGACTTATACCTTCCCGTCGGGTTGGGTCTGCTTCCTGCTTGGGATCAGGCACTTGGCTGGTCACTGGTGCCACCATTTCTGGGGAAGTCCCCCAGGTTACCTGGGGCTGTATATCGGCTGACTGCAAAGTGATCACTTCATCAAACTCCGCATCTGGATCAGATACCAGCGTACGCCAATAAGTAACAGCCTGCTGCCAGTGCTCTCCTTGAGGCGCAAAGGGGCGTCCCTGCAAATAGTCGATGGTTGTTTCATCAACAGCAATCATCCCTGCCCGAGCACCCGCTTCAATGGCCATATTACAGACCGTCATCCGCCCTTCCATACTTAAGCTACGAATGCCTTCACCCGCAAATTCAATGGCATAGCCAGTACCACCCGCAGTACCTATTTGACCAATAATAGCCAGCACCACATCCTTTGCGGTAACACCATGGGGCAGTGCGCCCTCAACCCGCACCAGCATGTTTTTCATTTTTTTGGTGACAAGGCACTGAGTAGCAAGCACATGCTCTACCTCGGAGGTACCAATACCATGGGCCAGTGCCGCAAATGCACCATGGGTTGATGTATGGGAGTCACCACACACAACCGTCATTCCTGGTAATGTGGCACCTTGCTCTGGTCCCACTACATGGACAATACCCTGCCGCTGATCTTTCATGGCAAACTCATTAATCCCAAAATACTGGCAGTTATCATCCAGCGTTTTTACCTGTATTTGAGAAATCGGGTCAGCAATGCCATCGATACCATGCGCTCGCTCTTTAGTGGTAGTGGGGACATTATGATCAGGTGTCGCCAGATTAGTATCGAGACGCCAAGGCTTTCGTTGTGCTAAACGCAGCCCCTCAAAAGCCTGAGGGGAAGTAACCTCATGCAATAAGTGTCGATCAATATAAAGTAAAGCAGAGCCATCATCTCGGGCACTGACCACATGGCTATCCCACAACTTGTCGTATAACGTTCTACCTGCCATTTGGCTATCCTCTCATTTAGGCTAAACAGCAGAGCCTGCGCTTGAGCACTGCTAAAAAAGCATAGCCAGTGCCTTGGGCTAGAAGTCACAGGCTACACAGATAAAGGATTGTGATTATTAGGTTGCTTAATGCTAATTTCTTACACCGGATAAAACAAATTAATAATTTTTAATTATTGCATAAAAAAAAGGAATAGCTTAATGTTAAATCATGGACCCACAAACCTTACAAGCCTTTATTGCCGTTGCTGAATCCAAGTCTTTTTCATTGGCTGCAGACCAGTTATGCCTGACCCAGCCGGCCGTCAGTAAAAGGATCGCAAACTTAGAGCAGTTACTCGCTACCCGGCTGTTTGACAGGTTTGGACGCCAGATAACTTTAACAGAGACAGGAAGCGCATTATTACCCCGAGCCTACCGAATACTTGCCAATATTGAAGACACCTGCCGTGAGATTCGCAACCTAAGTGGTGAAGTTAATGGGCGACTCGCCATTGCCACCAGTCACCACATAGGCTTACACCGTTTACCACCAGTACTGCGCCAGTTTAGTCGGACATATCCAGAAGTCACACTGGATATTCGCTTCTTAGATTCAGAACAAGCCTATGAAGCCATTCAGCATGGTGAGGTCGAAGTGGCAGTAATTACACTAGCACCCAGTCAAGTTGACCACACCAGTAACGGTGTGAAGCTAGTGACAGAAAATATTTGCAGCCAGCTAGTCTGGCAGGACAGGCTCAACTTTGTTGTCGCCCCAGATCACCCCCTGGCTACCCAGCCCTCACTGACGTTAGCGCACCTATGCTCTACAAAAGCCGTATTCCCTGGTAGCCATACGTTTACTCATAGCATCGTCAAACAAGCCTTTCGCACAAGAGGTCTGACCCCGACTATTTCAATGACCACAAACTACCTAGAAACCATCAAAATGATGGTTTCTATTGGGCTGGCCTGGAGTGTACTGCCGGCAACGATGCTTGATGATCAACTCACTGCTTTAAACCCAGAAAATATCTTGCTAAATCGCTACTTAGGCTATATTCACCACAGTGAACGAACCCTATCCAATGCTGCAAGTGCATTTATTAAGCAGCTTAATGAACAAATAGAGTAATGAGTTAACAAACATATACCCCGATCTTGAAGGGTATAGTGCTAATGACGTGTAATGAGGATGTTCGGTAAAGGAAGACATATATGAAGGAACTCATTTTATTACGACACGCCAAATCAAGCTGGAAAGACAGCACACTCGAAGATTTTGATCGCCCCTTAAATAAGCGCGGAAAAACCATTGCTCCCCAAATGGGACAGCTATTAGCCGATGTTGGTTGGGTTCCACAATACATTATCGCCAGCCCAGCAAAACGTTGCCGAGCAACCACTAAGCTGCTACTGCCTTATTTTAAAATAAAGTCGAAAAACGTGCAGTGGGAGGAAATGATTTACGAGGCACCTACCTCTGCACTGTACACAGTGATCAGTGAAGTACCTGATAAAATTTCAAGCTTAATGGTTATCGGCCATAACCCTGGTTTAGAAATGCTTGCGACTGAGCTAGACAGTGCTTTTCCTGGACACCTCACCACCTGTGCTGCAGTGTGTATTGATTTACCTATTAGCCACTGGCGTGACATTGGCCCTGATGCCGGGAAGGTACGAGAGTGTTTACGCCCCAAGGAGGTATTAACGCGTGATCAACGCACCTGAGGTAAAACAACATACGTCAGCCATAAGCCCAGAACACAAACCAGGCTAGCCATACTGAATGTCATAGCTGCGCCGAGGCTCTCCCAGCCATAGCCTGCTGCTAGCGCCCCCAGGCCAGCTCCCAGGCCAAAGCTAATACCGCTATAAAGTGCTTGCCCTCGCCCCGCCAGTCCCTCAGGGAATTGGCGGTGAACAAACTCAATCGAAGCGGCATGGCAAGCCCCAAAAGACAGGGCATGGAGCAACTGTGCCAAGGTAATGAGCACTAGGCTGTCTGCCCACCAGCCAATCATAAACCAGCGCAGGGCAGCACCTAACAGTCCTAACATCAAACAGTTACGCACCCCCAGCTTTGGTAATAGCTGGTGCATAAACAGGAACAAGATAACCTCTGCTAATACTCCCAGTGCCCACAAACTGCCAATGGTGGTATGACTATAACCATGATTCTGTAAATGAATACTGAAAAATGTGTAATACGGCCCATGGGCTAGTTGCACAAGCGCCGCTACAGCGAAAAAACCAACCACAGGCGTCATTCTAAAGTACATCTTATGTGGTGGAACGACCGCTGTACCAGAAGCCCTTTTAGTAGACATCGGCAACGCCAGGCTGGCAAGCCATAATCCCCAAAATGCTAGCCAGCATAACCAAGGTACCCAGTCCAGGCTAATGAAATCTAATAATCCACCGACGCCTAACACGGCAACAATAAACCCAATAGAGCCCCATAAACGTATCCGGCTATAAAACTGTGTTTGCCCCACTAAAAAACGCAGAGTAATGACTTCAAACAGCGGTAATACCGCATTCCAAAAAAAGCTAAAGCAAGCCATGACAAATGCCATTGGCCAAAAGGCATCGACACCAAATACGCCTGCAAAAGCCACAACACTACAAAGTGTGCCTATACGCACCAGCCTTAATGAGCAAAAAAAATAATCTGCCAATAGTCCCCAAACCAGCGGAGCAATGACTTTAGTCGCCATTAAAATAGCAAGCAGGATACCGATTTCACTGGAGGAAAAACCTTGGCTTTGCAGGTAGGGTGCCCAATAAGGCACCAAAATCCCTAGGATGACAAAATACCACCCATAGACACTGGCCAAAGAGCGAACAGGCACAGTGTTGGGTGGGCTGTCAGAAGACATAAGCAAAACAGTGGGTAGTTATGTGTCGTTGGTAGTATCGGATACAGGAGCCTGGGCTGGAATGACTGGGGTTGATACAGAAACATCCGCATTTTGACCGCGATGTCTCAAGTAATGATCCATCAGCACTAATGCCAGCATCGCTTCTGCAATAGGTGTGGCCCGAATACCTACACAAGGGTCATGACGCCCCTTAGTGACAACCGTAACTGGCTGACCATCAACATCAATGCTATCTCCAGGTAAATGCAGGCTCGATGTTGGTTTAAGTGCAATGTGCGCAATGATATCCTGCCCACTGGAAATACCGCCAAGGACACCCCCAGCGTTATTAGAAGTAAAACCTCCAGGCGTCAACGCATCTCTATGCTCTGTCCCCTTTTGGGTCACTGAGTCAAAGCCAGCCCCAATCTCTACTCCCTTCACCGCATTAATGCTCATCAAACCATGAGCAATATCCGCATCCAACCGGTCAAAAATAGGCTCACCTAAGCCTGGTAGCATACCTGAAGCGACAACGGTTATTTTTGCACCAATAGAATTACCTTCCTTGCGCAGGTCCTGCATATAAGTTTCCAACTCATTAACGCGACTGGGATCAGGGCAAAAGAATGGGTTGTTGTTCACTTCGTCCCAGTTCACTTCGGTGAGTACATCAGGCATCACCTTTATAGGGCCAAGCTGCGACAAAAAACCACGCACCGTAATACCTTTGGTTTGCAAATATTTTTTCGCCACCGCGCCTGCGGCAACCCGCATTGCTGTTTCCCGGGCAGAAGAGCGACCACCACCACGATAGTCTCTAATGCCATACTTCTGCCAGTAGGTATAGTCAGCATGGGCCGGGCGAAACTGATCTTTAATATTGCCATAATCCTTGGAGCGCTGATCCGTATTCTCAATCAACAAACCGATTGGCGTACCTGTAGTTACCCCCTCAAACACGCCTGATAAAATTTTTACTGCATCAGGTTCACGCCGTTGGGTTGTAAACTTTGATGTACCCGGTTTACGTCGATCAAGCTCCTGTTGAATATCCGCCTCGTTTAAAGGCAAACCAGGAGGACAGCCATCAATAATACAGCCCAGTGCTAACCCATGGCTTTCACCAAACGTTGTCACTGTAAATAAGGTTCCAAATGTATTACCCGCCATGAATCGATTCTCTACTGCATATTTACGTTAACTGATTATTTGCTTTTTGCTCTACGCTCATCATATTAGGGCCTGCTTAAAGTCTTCTTGAAATTGACGACAGTTTTCGGCCTCGAGTAAAAAGACACCATCTCCACCATGCTCAAAAGCCAGCCAATTAAAAGGCACTTGTGGGAATTGATCCTGTAAAGCCCACTGACTGTTCCCCACTTCTACAATTAATAACCCTTTATCGGTAAGGTAATCGGCTGCTTGCGCTAAAATCTGCACAGTATGACATAAACCATCCTCACCAGAAGCTAACCCATGCTCAGGCTCATGATGAAACTCAGGGGGCATATCGCTTAGATCTTCAGCATCCACATAAGGGGGGTTACTGACAATAATATCAAACGGCTGTTGAGGTATTCCCTTAAATAGATCCGCCTCAACTGTAGTGACCCGCTCATCAAGCTCATGTTTGTCGATATTAATAGTCGCCACCTGAAGTGCATCATAATCAATATCGGCAAGTACCACTTCTGCTTCTGGAAATGCATAGGCTGCAGCAATACCAATACAGCCACTGCCCGTACACATATCCAGAATACGTGATACAGCTGGCTCCCCCAACCAAGGCTCGAAGTGTTGATCAATAAGCTCTGCAATCGGTGAACGAGGCACTAAAACACGCTCATCAACATAAAAGGGTAGCCCACAAAACCAGGCTTGATTTACCAAGTAAGCACTGGGGATCCGCTCATTAACACGTCGAGAGACTAAGCTGGCAACATGGGCTCGTTCTTCCAAAGTCAACCGGCTATCTAAAACGCGCTGATCAATGTCCCAGGGTAAATGAAGACTTTGCAAAATCAGATGAACAGCCTCATCCCAGCCATTATCAGTCCCATGCCCATAAAATAACTCTGCTTCATTAAAGCGACTGTACGCCCAGCGGATAAAATCTCGAACTGTTTCCAAACCGTCAAAAGCAAGCTTTTGCTGACCTACCACATTCGTCTCCTATTGGTCAAAGCTATTGACTATCATTAACGAGACGCTATGTTAGCGCAAAGTTAACGATGATGCTGTTTTTCTATTCAAGTAACCCAGTTATACCACTAACATAGAATTTCATGGCTGTAGGTTTTAATGGTTTTCTCATGGCTGATGCTAAACGTCCACCCGATACTGAACATACTGATAGACCTATTAAGAGTAGCAGTACACTCAACAAGGATGATGAGGCGGCCTTCAATGAAGCCATGAAAGGAGTAAAACGTTACCAGCACAACCATGTGATGCATACTGCTTCAACACCCGACCCGCAAAATGTTGCATTGCCGGCCCGCCGTCAGGCTGCAGAACAAATGATAAGCCCACCCGTTGATGGCCTATCGGACACACTGTTACTGCCCCTGGGTCCTGAAGATTCGGTTGAATACCGGCGCTCTGGGGTACAACTCAGTCGAATGCGTAAACTAAAACAGGGTCAGTTACCCGTTGAGTACTGCCTGGATTTGCATGGTTATCGAGTGGATGAAGCACGAGCAACGCTTATGGCCTTTCTGGGCTTTGCACAAGCCAATAATATGCGCTGTGTAAAAATCATTCATGGCAAATCACACCGCCGCAAGTCATCCCGCCCTACCCTCAAAGATTATTTAAATACCTGGCTACGACAGATTCCTAGTGTGCAAGCTTTTTGTACAACACCGCCTACTGATGGTGGTGCGGGCTCAATGTACGTGCTCGTGAACCGTCAGCAGCACAAAAAAAATGAGTCATGACAAGACTAAACAGCATGAAGAAGGCCAAGTGGAATACAAAATATCATTATCCCACTTGACCAATTTATTAATGATCGTTTATCGACTGATTAATTAAAACAGGTAATTTTCACCATTATTGTTATCCCAGTAGATTTTTCCTGCTACCTGATAACGCACTGCAAATTCAATCGCTCGGTTTTTGGGATAAATATAAGGAAGATAAAGTACCCAGGACTCACGTCCATCATCAAGTAACCCAACATAACTGCCTATAGATGATTCATACCACTGATCACCATCTGCCAGCCGATAAACCATTTGCACTGTTTTCTCGTAACCTAAATTGGCAACGGCTACATGGACAGTAAAGTCAGCACACAACCCATAACAACCCAAACCTCTGCCTCTTTCTGCCGAAATAAACTGAATAGGTTTACGCTGAAAGTTTTCTTTGGCCAAAAAGTTATGGCCATAATTATTATCCCAATACCATGTACCATTAGCTTGCATCCCTACCGCTAACTGAACAGGTGATTGCCGTGAAGGTATATTAACCTCAAAAAACCAACGCTCCTGATTGTTATCAAGCGTCTCTTGATAATAGGCTTGTCCTGTATACCATGACTGGCCATCTACCGTATATTTCACGACAACCTGCTTGTCCGCCACCAGGTTTTCCACGGACACAGCAACCTTTAAATGACCACAGGCACCATAACAACCCAACCCAGTACCAATGGTGGCTTTTTTTAATTGAATAGGGTGGCTGGCCCAACTCACGCCCGACATTAAGCAGAGTAATACCCCAGTAAGCAACCACGGATTGAAACGCTTTAACATAACTAGTCCTTTTGCATTGTTGTTCACCTCCCTGTAACCAGCGCTGGTGTTATACCACAAATTACAAGACAGTTGCTGCTTATTTACAATCACCGTACCAATTACTTCTTTTTTTATCCCATGAGCTTTATGCAAATAATTTCTTTTTGCTTAACTCAACTATGCTAAAAGCATGGTGATACTAAGAAGTGTTTTTGAGCAACTAACCAGAGTAAGGTGTTCCAACCATGAAGTATCAATGGTTAAACATCTTGTTGGCAGCCCTAACACTCAGTGTTAACGCTAAAGACTTGATAAAAATAGGGTTCGTTGGGCATGGCCCACCAATTGATATCATACGAGACCACACGGTAGTGGGTGGTATTGTTTTTGATGTGGGAACAGCCATTGCAGAAGAAGCAGGCTATATTGCTGTATTCCATGCAATACCAACTAACCGTGCTGAAGAGTGGCTAGCAGAGAATAAAATTCATATGCTTACGCGATGCTCGACTTTTATTAGTTTGAAATGACAACCCCTGACCCCAACCTTTGTTTTGCCGAAACAAATTCAAAGGGACAGGGGATGTCAGTAGAAGAGTTTATCATAGCAGTTTATTGCTGGGTTGATGATACCTTTAATGATTTACTTAAAGGCCAGCGATTACGTGAACGAGGG
>NZ_AUAF01000061.1 GCF_000428585.1 Zooshikella ganghwensis DSM 15267
GGAAAATAATTTCGCCAATGTTCGCGAAAATACCGCCAGATATGTGTATCTTCATCTAGCCCAAAAAACTCGCCGATGAGCTCCATTGCAATCACTTCAGGATCAGAAAGGGAAGGCATAGTCCCTCGTTCACGTAATCGCTGGCCTTTAAGTAAATCATTAAAGGTATCATCAACCCAGCAATAAACTGCTATGATAAACTCTTCTACTGACATCCCCTGTCCCTTTGAATTTGTTTCGGCAAAACAAAGGTTGGGGTCAGGGGTTGTCATTTCAAACTAATAAAAGTCGAGCATCGCGTTTTCATCTAACGATAACACTAAAGCATAGCATTATAGGCTGAGTACTTTTTCACCTCTTGCTATACCAGAAACACCTGTGCGCACCACTTCAAGAACTGTGGACGAGCCAACGGCTTGAATAAAAGCATCCAGCTTAGCACTATCGCCAGCCAGCTGAACAACATATGTATTGGCAGTGACATCAACAATTTGCCCACGGAAAATATCTGTCGTCCGCTTCACTTCTGCCCGCTGCCCACCCGTAGCCTTAACCTTAACAAACATTAATTCTCGCTCAATATGAGCGCCTTCTGTCAGATCAACCACTTTTACAACATCAATGAGTTTGTTGAGCTGTTTAGTGATTTGTTCAATTTTATGATCCGCACCAATTGTCGTGAGTGTTAAGCGAGATAATGTTGCATCTTCCGTTGGAGCAACGTTAAGGCTTTCAATATTGTAGTTACGCTGAGCAAACAACCCTACGACCCGAGACAGTGCACCTGGTTCGTTTTCCATTAAAACTGAAATAATATGCCGCATTAGGTTCGCTCCGTCTTACTTAACCACATATCTCGCATAGAGCCATCTTTAATTTGCATTGGGTATACATGCTCATTCGGATCAACCCGAATATCTAAAAAGACTAAGCGATCTTTTATAGCCAGTGCTTTTTCCATAGCCGGCTTGAGATCTTCAGGTTTCTCAATTCGGATGCCTACATGACCATAGGCTTCCGCCAGCTTCACAAAGTCAGGTAATGAGTCCATATAGGAATGGGAATATCGACTGTTATACTGCATATCCTGCCATTGACGAACCATGCCCAACGCCTGGTTATTCAAGTTAATAATCTTGATGGGCAAGTCATACTGCATACAGGTAGACAGCTCTTGAATATTCATTTGAATACTCCCTTCTCCTGTTACACAGACCACCATTTCATCTGGAAAACTTAATTTCACCCCCATAGCAGCAGGCAAGCCAAAACCCATCGTGCCTAAGCCTCCAGAGTTAATCCAGCGGCTGGGCTTATTGAATTTATAGTACTGAGCAGTAAACATCTGATGCTGGCCAACATCAGAGGACACATAAGCATCGCCCTTTGTCACTTCACACAACGTTTCAATCACCATTTGTGGCTTAATGACTGAACCATCACCTTTATCATAAGGGAATGTGCCACGTGATGAGCGCCACTCTTCTATTTGCTTCCACCAGGCATGAATAGCCTCTTCATTTTGATCTTTTTTATTTTCTTTCAGCAGCGATAGCATTTCACTCAAAACAGGCTGTACAGGGCCAACAATAGGTATATCTGCTCTAATATTTTTAGAGATACTTGCCGGATCCACATCAATATGAATGATTTTGGCTGTTGGGCAAAACTTAGAAATACCATTAGTTACCCGATCATCAAAGCGCACACCAACCGCTAGAATCAGATCACTGTGATGCATAGCCAAGTTTGCAGGATAGCTGCCATGCATTCCTAACATACCTAAAAACTGATTATCCGTACCAGGAAAACCACCTAAGCCCATCAATGTATTAGTTACAGGCAAATGTAGCTGTTTGGCTAGCTGCGTAAGCTCACTGGAAGCATTGCCGAGGATTACCCCTCCACCGCTGTATATAATTGGACGCTTTGCTTCAAGCAGCATATTAAGCGCTTTGCGGATTTGTCCCGAATGCCCCTTTAACGGGGGGGTATATGATCGCAGTTTTACTTTTTTCGGATAAATATACTCATACTTATCACTTGGGTTGGTAATATCTTTTGGAATATCCACCACTACAGGCCCAGGTCGTCCAGACTGAGCAATATGGAATGCTTTTTTTATTGTGGCTGGAATGTCTTGCGCCTGTTTCACCAAAAAACTGTGCTTAACGATTGGACGTGAAATACCCACCATGTCAGTTTCCTGAAACATATCGGTACCTATAAAATCCGAAGGTACCTGCCCAGAAATAACAACCATAGGGACAGAGTCCATGTAAGCAGTAGCAATACCAGTAATGGTATTGGTTGCACCTGGCCCTGATGTCACTAAAGCCACACCGGCTTTACCTGAAGCTCGCGCATAACCATCAGCCATATGCGTCGCAGCCTGCTCATGGCGAACTAAAATATGAGTGACTTTATTTTGTTGAAATAAAGCATCATACACATGGAGTAAAGCTCCTCCTGGATAGCCATAAATATACTCCACTCCCTCATCCGCTAGTGCGCGGATAACCATTTCTGCGCCAGATAATAGCTCCACGAAATACCCCTTTCCAAACGTGATATTTTCCAACAAATACTACACTTGCATTCTATACTGCCAGATATAGTTGAGCGAGGATGGCCTTGGTTAGGATAAACGGGTATCGCTTAATCAGGTACTCACGCAACCTCGCTATAACTCTCTAGTGCTAATTATCCAACGGATTGCCAGACACTATCATTTAAGTGAAATGACATATAATTAGCAGAGCTATTCAGTTAAAACAGATACACGGGTACGTATCTGTTTTCCCGACCCGAGGTAACGTGGTCAAGGGAATCAGCCAGATATCGGGTTACGACTCTGGGCCTGACAGAAAATTGATAACATAGCTATCAACCTATACATGTTATTGTTCAGCAACAATATGTCAATAGCGAATAAATGCTGTATGTGTTTTTGCACCTTGTTTAAGAAGGCCCATAAAACCACATAGATTTTAAGTGATTGACAGTGGCTTAACATGAACTTAGTAAGATCTTGCTTAACTGTTTAGCAATAAATTTCTATACACTATACTTTAATCTGTTTGTACAGCTGCGTACTCTAGTGATAACCATAGGCCCCCGTATGAGACCATTTTTGTTAGTCAGCATTACTTGCCTTGTTTTTTGCTTGCAAACCCAACTCTCCCATGCAGATACCTTTTATAAATGGGTAGATGACCTGGGAGTAACCCACTATGGTACTCGCCCACCTGAAGGTGCCAATGCAGAGTCAGTGAAAACCCATGCTCAAAAACCAACCAATCAAGACCAGGCGACTAAAGAGCTTGAGGAAACAAAAGTAGAGCAAACTTTAGAGACAAAAGAGAAAGAAGAAGAAGCTCGCTTTCAAAAAGATTTAGCCGCTGCAAAGCAGGAACGTAAAAAACAGTGCGAAGAAGCTAGGCAAAATAAAGTACAACTCACATTAAAAAGCAGGGTCAAAATGAAAATGGAGGATGGCTCAATCAAAATGCTGAGTGAAGAAGAACGTCAGGCGCAAATCAAACAAGCTGATGAAGCCATCAAAGAGTTTTGCTTATAGCTGCAGCTCTCAACACTCACTTTCAAACATTCGCTGCAAATAAAAAAAGTGTAAAAACATTAGCTCCATAGCTCTAGAACCCTGGAGGGCATTTCAGGGTCACCACCAGCTTACCTCGATAATAAACTGCAGAATCAGTTTTAAGTGAAACGCTAAAGGGCTTCGACTTTCCTGGTAATGGAGCTACTAACCGTGAAGCTTCCCAGCTCATCGTTTTGTTTAGTTGTTTTTTTTGACTATCCAAAACTTCCTGCAGCCGATAATCCAGTAAAAAAGAATCACAACCACACTGTTTGAGGGGCTCCATTGAGTACAGCACCCCCTCAAGAAAACTACCCTCTCTCCGGTAAACAACCTGCCTTGGAGCCATGATAACACAACGATCAACATAGTTTTTGATGGTTAAATTTGAAAGCAATTGCTGATTTTTTCCGACAACAGAAATGGGCTTAGTTGATGAGGTAAACACACAACCTGTCAAAAAGGAATAAAGAAAAACCAGCAATAGCAAGTTCCTTTGCTTAGTTATCATAGTGCTATCACTGAGTAATCAGTTGGTCGACTCTTTTAAGCAGGACAAGTAGCTGAGCAGAGTCAACTGTCAACGACTTAAAATACTCTTCTGCTAGTGCATGGATATTACTAGAAGATGGTAGCGGGGTATTTTTATCCAACAGCGCCTCTATTTTGGGTAAGAAAACCCACTGTAACCACTGAGTAAACTCCAGTGTATCAATGCAAAAAGGCTGTTTGCTGGCAAGGGCTTCAGCAGAAGGAGGTTCCACTTCCCAGAGCTGGAGCGCCTCCATTTCATCTTGAATAGCTTGGAGCAGGTGTCGTAAATTTGTGGTTTTCATAATTTGCTCTGGCACTACCTTATGTGTAACTGTGTGGCAGAGCAAATCATGTCAGCTTAACCTATCACTGAGCAGCAATAGTTTGCGATTCACGGATTAGATCCCGAAAACGCGCTTTCATGCCTGCATCACGAGTTAATGTTAAACCTCTACGGGCTAATTGCTCTGCCTGGCGGTAATTGTGCTGCATGAGTCTAACAGAAGCTAGCTCATAGTAAACATTTGGATCTTGTGGAGAGACCCGCAATGCCCGTTCAAGGGTTGCAGCAGCGCCACCTAAGTTGCCTTCAGCGTGTTGGCGCTTTGCTGTATTAATCAACTTACGTACTGCCGAATTACTTGATGTTGTTGACTCTGGGCGAGATACATAAGCGTACTGATCACGTTCTACCCTTGACACACTGGCTCTGCGATCATACTGATCATAAGCCTGCTGTGAGTTCGTATTTTGCTCAACGGTGTAACCACCATTATTATCCCCACGAGACTGTGGATACTGTTGAGGAGCAGGTTCCTGGTTATAGGGATCATCAGGATAACCTTGCTGAGGATACTGTTGCTGTGGCGCTTGTGGGTAGCGACCATGTTGATCTGTTGGATAACGTGACTCAACCGGTGCTTGCTGATAACCACCTTGCCCTGGCAACATACCGGTTCCAGGGTCACGATCAGCGGGTACCAAGTAAGGGTTTGATCGACAGCCAGCTAAAGCTACCAATATACCCAACACCATCACTAGCTTTGAATGCTGTCCATGACTTGACTGCATTTGTCTTCCCCTTATCTAAAAATAGACTTAAACCAATCAATAACATTATTTGAACGGCGGCGCTGAGGATAACCGTTGCGTCTATCATAGCCATCATTAGCCCGATAGCAGCCCGCCTCCTGTAGTGGCTCAAATCCTGACACAAAAGGCAGGTACCGAGCACCAGGGCAACGTTCTTGGCTTCTTAACCCTGTTGCTTCATCAACCCATAAGTAGTTTACACCCTCAGGTATTATAGGCTGCAAAGAGCGAACGTTGGCCTTCTTCATAAAATCAGACCACACTTTGAGCGCTCCAGAACTACCCGTTAATGGTGTTGACTCATTATTATCTTTTCCAATCCAAACAACACTTAATAAATTATCACCATATCCGGCAAACCAACTATCGCGCCTGTCGTTAGTTGTACCAGTCTTTCCTGCCAGCCTTAATTTGCCAGGCAAGACACTATACGCACCACGACCAGTGCCTTCACGCATCACTTCTTGCATTGAGTACTGAACAAGGTGAACAAAGCGCTCATCCACTTTCTGCTCCAAAGCTAACTCATAACGTTGAAGCGTCGCGCCATTGGCTGTTAATACCGCACGGATTGTACGCATAGGTGTTTGGAAGCCACCCGCAGCTATGGTTTGATAGACTTGAGCAACTTGTATAGGCTTTAGATTAATCGCACCTAATAGCATTGCTGGAAAAGGCTTAAGTTCTTCACCAACACCAAGCTGTTGCAAGGTATGAATAACTTCTGACAAACCCACTTCCATCCCTAGTCGCACGGTACTTAAGTTATAACTTTTTGCTAAGGCCCTGTGTAAAGGTACCCAACCATGACTTTTACGATCATAGTTTTTGGGCTCCCACACCTCTCCTGTATCTGAACGAATCGTAATTGAGTCATCATCAATTAACGTGGCTAAGTTGAACTGTTCTGGAAAGCTCAATGCAGTTAAATAGATGGCGGGCTTGACCAGAGATCCAATAGAGCGTTCAGCATCCAGTGCGCGGTTAAAACCAGCATAACCAGGTTTAACGGCCCCAACAATCGCCAGCACATCTCCACTGTTAGGTGCTGTAACCACCATGGCGCCTTGCAGGTCTTTATGCTTGGGATAAGCTTTTTTAAGTTTGTTAATTGTCTCTGTGACACTGGTTTGTGCTTTCATTTGGATCACTGGATCCAAATTAGTAAAAACGCTAAGCCCTTCTGAAGTTAAGTCTTCATCATTATATTCTTCACGCAGTTGCCGTTTTACAAGATCAAGGTAAGCATACGCATTAGCCAGGTAAGATTTATTGGACTTAACAATATCTAGCGGCTTTTCAATAGCTTTTTGAGCTTCCTCTTGAGTTATATGGCCCAGCTTCGCCATAACCTTTAAAACCAGATTACGCCGTTTAAGAACTTTTTTAGGCTGACGCCTTGGGTCGTATTCTGAAGGGCCTTTGACAATTCCTACCAATAGCGCTACTTGATGCAATTCAAGTTCACTAATCGGCTTACCAAAATAAAACTGGCTTGCCAATCCAAACCCATGAATTGCACGCTTACCCTCTTGGCCAAGATAAACTTCATTAAGGTAGGTTTCTAAAATATCATCTTTGCTGTAATGCAATTCCAGCAAAAAAGCCATGGCTGCTTCTGACAGCTTACGCTTAAACGAGCGTTCACTACTCAGATAAAAGTTTTTGACTAACTGCTGCGTCAAGGTACTCCCACCTTGGACCGTTGCTCCAGAGCGGAAATTAATCCATGCGGCACGCGCAATGGCTTTAAATGAAACACCATAGTGTTGATAAAACTTTCGGTCTTCAACAGCAAGCAGTGTTGGAATCAGCATATCCGGTAGCTCTTCCAACCTGGTAATAATACGGTCTTCATTGCTGTCGGGGTAAATTCCGCCAATCAGCAACGGCTCTAACCTTACCAGGGGTACTGATTCACCTTCGTTATTTTTTAGTGCTTTTACACTTTGTTGATTAAAGGTCACTGACACTTGTTGAGCTGGCTCTGCGCCATCTTCAAACTGAAAACCACGGGTATACAACGTATATGTTGTACCCTTTCTCATCACTTCACCTGGGCTATCTACTAAATCTTTACGCTGATAACCCAGCTGCTTTAGTTGGAGCGCAAACGTATCAGGCGACAGTTGCAATCCTTCATAAAGCTCCAGTGGACGGGCATATACTTTGGCTGGAATATCCCACTTTTTACCTTCAAACTTTGCAGTAACTACAGTATCAAGGCGATAAAGATATACCCCTGCAACAACACCGACCACCAACATAATCAGCAAACAAAGCTTGATTAGAGTGCGGAAAAGGCGAAATTTTTTTACAGGCTTTTGGGGTTGGGAATTTGTGCTGTTAGGATCTGATTTGCTCATGGGTTGGATTATACGGGCTCAGTTGCTTACTCCATAATGCTCTTAGCTGATTCGAGAACTTATACCCGTTATTGGTTCCTTTAGTTGTGACTCTATATGTCATAAAGCGGATATTAAAAAGCGCTTTACAACGTGAATAGTAGTCAAAACTATCAGACCCAATAAGCCTGAGGTTAGTCATAAAATCACCAAAGACTCAAACATTCACCAAAACATCTAAGTCAGCAACTTAGTCAAATAAGTAATAAAAGTATTTTAAACTCAGATAGTTATGTAGAAAAGTCTCGTTTAACGAGCATATTCTTGAAGGTTATTTTACCAAAATGAAATAAGAATTTAGTGTAATTAACAAACAGTTTTGAATTATTGGCTATTATTAGAACAAGAGTGCTCCCTATTCGCTTGACTCATAATAAAAATAATACGCTTATTCATTTGCTGGTTATTCATTCGGGCAAGGAAAATGACAATGGCTACCGACTTAATCGAATTGAAAAACCTGGGTAAAACATCTGTACAGTGGCTTAATGCTGTAGGTATTAGAGATAAAGAAACCCTAGAACAGATTGGCTCAGTTGAAGCTTACCGAAAAATCAAAACCCGTGGCTTTAAAGTCTCTAAAGTATTGCTGTATGCGCTAGAAGGAGCCTTACTCGATGCCCACTGGAATCAGTTAGACCCTGACTTAAAAGCCAAACTAATCAAAGAAGCTGAAAGTAACGGACAGCGCCAACCAGAAAACTAATAAGTAGAGTCCACCTCTTTTTTACCTATAGCGGCTTGAAAAGTATCTACTTAATACGTCCATAAAAAAAATGAGTTATTCAAGATTTAATTGCTTGACTTTGATAATGAGAATGATTATCATTTAAATCGTTGTCACATGACAGCGATAATCTGTAAACAGCTTTACTTGGCGGTAAACAGCTAAACAGGTTATCTCCTCATCAGGCTAATCACGGTTTAAGCTGCCTCTAACCCAGGCAGCTTTTTTTTGCATCAAATTCATTATCAAATATACCCACAACAGCATAGGCCAAGACTTTACACCTGACTAAGTATTTCAATAAGACTCTTCTTCCATATCATCGGCAAAAATTAATTCATCATCAAATAACTCTGACTGGAAGACTTCGACATGACGAGCAATTTCTGAAACCTTCTCATAAAAGGCTACATGAAAGAGTGCTTCACCCTCATTAACAAGCGGTATATTAGTTCTGGCAATTACAATACCTGATGCAGGTGCACGTACAGTGAGTTCTGCATCGCCAAAGGGCGCACTAATGGTAGCCAGCGGCTGGTGTTTTTTAACACTGGCACCAAGCTCTACAAGAGGACGAAACACACCATCTGTTTCTGCTCTGACCCACTGTGATTGATTGGCAATAACTGGGCTTCTATTCGATTTTTTCTTCGATTTATGAGAGCGCAACATACCCAGCATACGCATCACATTAATAATTCCACGAATGCCTGCATAAATAGACAGCTCATTAAAACGCAACGCTTCGCCCGCCTCATAGGTGATAACGGGAATATTAATACTTTCTGCAAAAGACCTTAAGGAGCCATCAGGTAACGTAGCATCTAATACAACAGGTGTGCCAAATGCACGCGCCATTTCATTTGAACCACTACTGTTCATAGCCCCCCATATTTGAGGCAAATTTGAACGATGAACAGCACCAGTGTGTAAATCAATAACATGTGTGCACTTACGCACAACACTTTCACAAAATAAGTTAGCAATTCGGGCACCAAGTGAACCTTTCTTGACACCTGGAAAACATCTATTTAAGTCACGTCGGTCTGGCAAATACCGAGAACGCTGGATAAAACCGAAGACATTAACAATAGGCACCGCTACCAGTGTTCCCTTTAGCTGAGACATCACTTTTAGTTTTAATAGACGACGAATGATTTCGACACCATTCAATTCATCTCCATGAATTGCAGCACATACTAAAAGCACAGGACCATCTTGCCGACCATGAACAATTTGTACTGGTATATTCAGAGGGGTATGGGTATACAGCTGGGCCACAGCCAAGTCTACAGTTGCACGCTTGCCTGCCTCCACTTTTACACCATTTATCTCAAACGGAGCACGTTGCATCCCATCCATCCTATCGTTTTCTTTTTTTAAACACGTAAGTTACTGCTAGTTATCACCAACTTTCTCAAGGCAATACAAAACAACTGTCCACCATCTGCAGCCTTCAAAAACGGGCCTGATAGCATAACGAGTTATCATAGGGTTGCGATATAGTGAAAGAATTAAGTCATCATTAAGTGGTTCACAACTCTGGTAAATGATAATCAACTTTTCACATTAATTGAGCAGTCTTTATGCAAGTGGTGTTTAGTTGATCACGACAAAAGAAAAATCTCTGTCCGGATGAGACATGATTGACACATTAAGCGAGAAAACATTTGCTATTTGTTCAGGCGTAAGAACTTCTACGGGCTTCCCCCACCCCTCAGCCTTACCCTCATTTAGCAGTAAAACCCTGTCTGCATAACGCAAGGCCATATTCATATCATGCAACACCATAACTACGACATGACCTGCATGAGCAAACTGTCTTGCTTCTTCCATAAGCTGCAACTGATGTTTAGGATCTAAAGCCGCAAGTGGCTCATCTAATAATAAGCACCTTGTTTCAGGCTTTTTTGCTTGTACTTGAACCCACACTCTAGCTAACTGAACCCTCTGCTGCTCTCCTCCAGATAAGGAAAGGTAATTTCGATTTTGTAGATGGATAATATCGAAACACTGAAGGGCTAACTTAACCCAGTGGGCGTTTTCGGCAGACGATGTGTTCCAGGGCAAACGACCCAAGGCAACAACTTCTGCAACAGTGAATGCAAATTGCAGCTGATGCTGTTGCCCTAAAAATGCAATATGTTGAGATTTAAACTGACGTGATAGCTGGTTTATTGGCTGTTGCTGCCAATAAAGTTCCCCGGTGCTATCTGGAACCCCGCCCGCAAGACAGTGTAGTAATGTTGATTTCCCAGCACCATTAGGCCCTAGTAATACAATAAGCTCACCAGGGTTGAAGATCACACTGATAGGATGTAATAAAGTTTTATTTAGCCTATGCACTGAAACACTTGCTGCTTGCAACATTTATTAACTAACCATGCACTATTAACTAACCATCCGTTGTCGTTGCTGAACTAATAGCCAAATAAAAACAGGTGCACCAATCAGTGCGGTGACAATACCAATTGGCAGCTCCAGTGGTGCAAGTAACCAACGTGAAAGTGTGTCAGCAACCAGCAATAGCCAAGCACCACATAACGTCACAGCGGGTAGTAATATCTGGTGATTAGGTCCAGTACACTGACGCACAATATGCGGTACAACCAACCCAACAAATGCCACAATACCTACTGCAGCGACAGCAACACCAACCCCTAGTGAAGCAACACAAATTACCGTTCGCTTTAACGTTTCAACAGGAACCCCTAAATAACTTGCTTCCTGATCACCCAATAACAAGGCATTCAACCCTTGTCCCAACCACGGTATGAGCAGAACTTGCAAAGACAGCACCGTAAAACAGGTAGCAACCGCCCACCATTGAGCACCACCCAGCTGACCTAACTGCCAATACATAAAGGAACGCAGTGTTAAATCATCCGCCAGGTAGTTTATGGCCGCTAGAGCAGCCATCGCCATGGAAGATATAGCAACACCCGCCAGCAACATAGTGGATACAGAAATTCTCCAAACAGTTACGCCTAGCCGATAAACAACCCAGGTAGCCAGAACGCCTCCTAAGAAGGCAAAACACGGCACAAGGAATTCACCCAGTGCAGTAGCTAAATCAGGAAAAAGTTGATTAAGTACCAGCATTGCAAAAGCAGCACCAACAGCAGCACCACTGGAAATACCCAAAACCCCAGGATCGGCCAGTGGGTTTCTTAACAGGCCCTGTAACAACGCACCACTATTGGCCAAAATAGCTCCAACCACTAGGGCGAGCATCACCCTTGGTAAGCGAATATCAACAATAATGGTATAAATATGAGCTGGAAGCTGCCCTCTGCTGTCCTCTAAACCGAAAAGTAAAGCACTGTACCAAGGTGTTTCAATTACCCCTACACTAAGCGCCCAAATTATCGTTATCAGCATGAGTAGCAAAACAGAAGTCAGCCACCATCTGACCTTACGACTCTGCCTCATAGCTTCTTATTCTTCATTTTTTGTTGCATATCTAACGCATAAAAATACATTTAGCTTCTTACTTTTAAAATCTGGGTAAATACATTGCTAACCTGTCTCCACAGCGTCACAATAGTGAAAGGTTCACTCAAGCAAGCGGCCGTCTATGAGCGATGAGAGCATTACGCTATGTACAGTTGATGAGATTCCACCCAATACCAGCAAAGGTTTTACGGTTGGAAAGCAAACGATTTTTGTTGTGAACCGCGCAGGCCAGTTTCATGCTTATTTAAACAGGTGTCCTCATTTGGGCATTCGCCTGGAGTGGCAACCTGACCAGTTTTTGGACACTGATGCGCGTCTCATCCAGTGTGCTACTCATGGTGCCTTATTCTTAATTGAAACAGGGCTTTGTATTGCCGGTCCTTGTGCAGGCCAACACCTCACTAAACTGGCTTGTCACTCATCCAATCAACAGATTTGTGTCACACTTCCACTTTCATCTGCTGAAGCTCACTGAGCCTCAGTCAATAAAGCTTGCAATTCCTGGCCCTGATTCAAATGCACTGGAAGCCGCCGCTCTAAAACTAGAGACTGAGGCGTTATATCAACTGCGTAAGCATACACTTCTACCCCTGCTGCAACAGCCTCACGAAGTGCTTCCCCATAGACTTGGTCTATATGGTCAGCGGGAGCCACTTGCTCAATCAATGTATTCTGCACACAAAAAACCAATACTGCTCTGTATCCTTCTGCACACATCGCTGCTAACTCACGAAGATGTTTTGATCCTCGGGCAGATACTGCATCAGGAAACAGACCCCATCCTCTACCCACTGCCAGGGTGACGCTTTTAACTTCTACATAGCATGAAGGCTTATCATCAGATTCAAGCAGCAAGTCAATACGGCTTTTTTCAGCCCCATACTTAACTTCTTTTCGAATATTTTTGTAACCTTCAAGCTCATCAATAACGCCTTCTTGAATCGCTTCATAAATAACAGTATTTGCCCGTCCTGTATTAATACAGGCAAGCCCTTTAGCTTGTTTTCCGTCAGTAGACTCAGCTTGGACTTCAACAAGCTCCCAAGTACCAGGATACTTACGTTTTTGATTATCAGACCAGGAAAACCAAACCCGACTTTCAGGCTCAGCACAATTCAACATAGAACCCGTATTTGGGCAGTGAAGTGTTAAATTATTTCCGCAAGGTAGATGAATATCTGCTAAAAAACGTTTATAGCGTTTCAGAAGTACACCGTTTTTTAATGGCTGCTCAAACTTCAAAATTAATTACCCGTATACTGAATTACAACCTAATTGAACAGTCTATAGCGTTTGTTATGAACAAAAAATATTGCAGCTATAGCAAAATGCGATTAACTATACATGATGTTTTTTGTTTAACGACAAAAAAATATTGAAATACCAGTAGCGTCTTTTGATTGTATCTGGTAATTTCTCCGCTTCGTGAAATTTATGCTGGTTATTTTTTCAGCATTTTCACGAATTTAATGTGCATTTTATGCGCACCCTAAGGAAAATGTTCACTTTTGTGAGGCTGTAAAAATGTCAGCACAAAACAAAACTGAATCCAGTTATCTAATGAAATCTTTCACGCCTTATGAAGTAAAAGAAGGCGAGGAATATATGAACGAGCAACAGCTTGCTCATTTTTCAGCCATCCTTCGTAACTGGAAACAGGAGCTCATGGAAGAAGTGGACCGTACGGTTACTCACATGAAAGACGAAGCGGCTAACTTTCCTGACCCTGCCGATCGTGCAAGCCAGGAAGAAGAATTCAGCTTAGAGCTTCGTGCACGGGACCGTGAGCGCAAACTCATTAAGAAAATTGAGCAGACACTTACACGTATAGAAGAAGACGACTACGGCTTTTGTGATGCCTGCGGTGTTGAAATTGGTATTCGCCGTCTGGAAGCTCGTCCTACAGCAACACTGTGTATTGACTGCAAAACCCTGGCAGAAATAAAAGAACGACAAGTCGGCGGCTAATAGCCGCAGTCACTTATTGTTAGGGGCTTTAACATCAAAGTAACTATCGGCATCCTACGCTGAGGATTTGCTGCAGATGCTGATTGGCGCTATGTCGCCCACTCCTTTTAGTCAAAAATATATTAGCCCTTACACAGTTAGTACTGGCTCGTTAACTTTGGCTACCACTTCAATATACCCTCATTTTTTATTATGGTAACGACCATGAGTAAGGTACGTTATCGAGGGCGTTTTGCCCCTTCTCCTACAGGCCCCCTGCACTTTGGCTCGCTAGTCAGTGCACTTGCCAGCTATCTTGATGCTAAAGCTAGCCAGGGTGAGTGGCTGGTTCGCATTGAAGATATTGATCCACCACGAGAACAAGCAGGTGCCGCTAAACTTATCCTGAAAGCACTGGAATACTACGGTTTACACTGGGACCAACCCATCATTTATCAGTCATCCCGTCACACTATTTATCAGGATTACATTGAGTACCTCCGTAAACAACAACAAGCCTATCCCTGCACCTGCTCACGTAAAGAACTAAGTATTTTCCATGGACAATACCCTGGCACTTGTCGTAATCAACGCACACTGCCAGCCTCACCCTTTGCTATTAGACTCAAAACCGAATCCACCCCCGTTAACTTTATTGATAAAATTCAGGGAGCACAGTCATTCAACTTAGAGGAAGAAGGCGGAGACTTTATTATTAAGCGCAAAGACGGCTTATTTGCTTATCAGTTGGCCGTTGTTATTGATGATACATTACAAGGAATAACTCATATTCTTCGAGGTTCAGATTTACTTGATTCAACACCCCGACAATACTACCTTCAATCTGTCTTAGGTTTTTCACATCCAAGCTATGCCCACATTCCTGTGATCGTTGCCAGTGATGGTAAAAAATTATCTAAGCAAAACTTGGCAACACCTCTCCCATTAGAGCACCCTCAACCAGTGTTAATACGGGCATTACATGCTCTCAACCAAAGCCCTCCACCCGAGCTGATTGGTGCAAAAGTGTCTGAGATAATAGCCTGGGCGACCCGCCATTGGGATTCACGCATTATCCCTCAGTCGATGACTATTCCAGAGACTCTACTGCCTACAACCGCACCGTAAAAATCTCATAAAAAATATGTCATATAAATCAGTGTTTTCAACACCGTCATATACTTCCTTTTAATTTTTAAACTGAAACGACTTTGCAAGATAAACAATACTTGCAGTACTATCAACGAGACCAACTATTTATATACGACACTTATGTATATATATCGTCTTGTTCTCCTACTGGTAGTAGGAATTTACTTATTTTCTCCAGCCATCATGGAATGGTGGATCGAAATGCCAACACTCTGGTATAGACCTTATCTGTTGTGGATAGGACTTATTATTGTCGGCTATATTCTTCACCGGCAACGAGGTGCTGATGACATTTGAGCTAACTCATCTGGTCATTGTCAGTATCAGCTATCTGCTGCTGTTATTTTTAACGGCATTTGCGACTGAGCGTGGTTACCTCCCAGCCAAAATTGCCAACCATCCTGTTACCTATGTTTTATCACTTGGTGTTTACGCCAGTGCTTGGGCCTTTTATGGTACTGTCGGCTTAGCACATCAATATGGCTTTTTATTTTTAGCCTATTACTTGGGTATTTGTGGTGCTTTTTTACTTGCCCCCGTACTGCTAATCCCCATTCTTAGAATTACCCAGACCTACCAGCTTGCATCATTGGCAGACCTTTTTACTTTTCGCTTTCGCAGTAGCTGGGCAGGGACGCTAACAACATTTTTTATGTTACTTGCAGTGTTACCCCTGCTGGCATTACAGATACAAGCAGTCACTGATACGGTACAAATTCTCACCCAGCATGCTATGCCTGAAAAGCTCGCTTTAGGCTTTTGCATAATGATTATTATGTTTGCCATTCTATTTGGTGCACGACATATTGCTGGCGGTAAAAAACATGCCGGCCTGGTAGTAGCAATAGCCTTTGAATCTCTTATTAAGCTTATCGCTATTTTGATTATTGGAGGTTATGCATTATTCGTAGTGTTTTCAGGGCCTGCTGATATGCAGAACTGGCTGAGCGACCATGCCACTGCCCTCGCAGCATTACAAACACCATTAGATGAGGGTCCTTGGCGCACACTGCTACTGGTCTTTTTTGCTTCTGCCATTGTGATGCCACATATGTTTCATATGTGTTTTACTGAAAACCAAAGCCGCCATGCGCTATCAGTGGCAAGCTGGGGATTACCACTCCTGTTGTTACTCTTAAGCATCTCGATTCCCCCCATTTTGTGGGCAGGACTTAAGCTCAACAATCCAACACACCCAGAATATTTCACCATTGGTATTGGCTTAGCGAGTCAGACCCCGTGGCTGTCATTGCTAGGCTACATCGGTGGACTATCTGCTGCCAGCGCATTGATTGTTGTAACAACATTGGCATTGTCCGCAATGGTTCTTAATCACATTGTCCTGCCAGTAATACAACCACAAGGCAGCCAAAACCTTTACCAATGGCTGCTCAATATTCGCCGTATTCTCATTGCTTTGATTATTCTTGCAGGATATGGCTTTTACCGGCTACTGGGGGCAGAGCAGGACCTATCCAATTTAGGAATTGTCGCTTTTGTCGGTGCTCTTCAGTTTTTACCTGGTGTACTTAGCGTTCTTTATTGGCCTCAAGGCAATCATAAAGGATTTATTTGTGGACTAATCATTGGTTTTACCGTTTGGTCCTTAACCTTACTAACACCGCTATTGAGTGACCTCCCACAAGTCAGCCTTGTGAGTACGTTGCTTGGCTATTGGGGCGTAGACTCAAATGCCGAGCCTTGGCACATTGCCGCTATTGGCTCACTCCTTATTAACACGTTGGTATTTATCGCAGTATCACTCATAACTCAGATGTCTGATGCTGAATTAAGCGCTGCTAATGCCTGTGCTGTTGATAATATTCATCGTCCAGCCCGAAAAGAACTTGCTGTATGTACTCCTCAAGACTTCCAGGCAGCACTCAGCAAGCCATTAGGTTTGCACATGGCACAACATGAGGTTGATCGAGCACTTGTTGATCTTGGTTATACCTATGCCGAAAAAAGACCCTACGCGCTGCGCCGCTTGCGAGACCGTTTAGAGGCCAACTTATCTGGCTTAATGGGACCTGCTGTTGCAACAGATATCGTTGATACCTTCCTGCCTTTTAAGCACAACAATGAAGAATATGTATCAGAAGACATTCAGTTCATTGAAAGCCGCTTAGAGCGTTATCGCTCTCAACTCACAGGCTTAGCTGCTGAGCTTGATGGGTTAAGGCGTTATCACCGACAAACTTTAGAGTCATTACCCTTAGCCATTTGTACATTAGGGAAGGACCACGAAGTTTTGATGTGGAATAAAGCAATGAGTCAACTCACAGACATTAGCGCCACTCAGATTATTGGCTCTTATCTAGACGATGTTGCTGAACCCTGGCAAGCACTACTCAAGCGTACGATTCAACATAGCAACGACCATTTACACAAGCAGCAGCTTGTTATTAATAATGAGCCTCGTTGGATAAATGCACACAAAGCAGCGATACCTCCAATTACCAGCTTCTCTAACCAAAACACAATAGCGACCAACACTCAGGAAACAATTAATCAAGATGCATCTCGTCAACAAGCTAGTGTGGGAGGCTTTGTTATCCTATTAGAAGACCAGACAGAGGCTCAGCTTATGGCTGATAAGCTGCTGCACAGCCAGCGACTCGCTTCCATTGGTCAACTAGCGGCAGGTGTAGCCCATGAAATAGGCAACCCGGTAACAGCTATTGCCTGCTTAGCTCAAGAACTTAAATCTGAGTCATCAGATCCACTGACAACGGAAATGGCAGAGCAGATTGTCACGCAAACGAAGCGAATCAGTAATATTGTGCAATCACTGGTTAACTTCGCTCACTCTGGCTCAACACCTAAGCTTATTCCTAATGTAGAGCACGTTAACATATTCACCACGATCGATGAGGCCATCAAGCTTGTCTCGTTAAAACAGCACGATAAAATTGTTCACTTTTCCAATACTTGTGATCAATCCATTATGGTCCAAGGCATTGCCCAGAGACTGCTACAGGTTTTTATAAATTTACTTAACAACGCCCGAGATGCTTCACCGAACCAAGGGTACATCAAAATAACGAGCCGCATTCAACAACCCAGTAAAGGTTTGCCTGAACGCCAGCAAAAATACGCCATTATCAGTGTGATTGATCAAGGGGAAGGCATTTCTGAAGCCAATCAACGGCAAATTTTTGAGCCTTTTTTCACGACAAAAGATCCTGGAGAAGGCACAGGGCTTGGACTTGCTATGGTATTCAACATTGTGCGCGAACATTCTGGTAGAATTACCATAAAGAGCCCAATGCAACAGGCTCCTCCTTTTGGAACCCAGGTAAGTGTATGGTTACCTATTGAGTAACCTTAGAGTCTGGCTAGTTAGCCTATTGAAAGTACCCCTATTTGACCTTTATTAGAGACAACAGGCTGTGGCTATGAAGCAAATTTTGATTGTCGAAGATGAAAAGGTTATCCGTGCCGCACTAAAACGGTTATTAGAGCGGCACAAGTATGCGGTTGAAGAAGCAGAGTCAGTACAACATGCCCTTGAAACATTCAACCTGGATAGCTTCGACCTAGTGATTACTGACCAACGGTTACCTGGAGGCCAAGGCACGGATTTGATTGCCCACGCCGGGGATACTCCTGTTTTAGTAATGACCAGTTACGCTAGCCTGAGATCAGCTGTAGAAGCTATGAAAAAAGGAGCTATTGACTACATCGCCAAGCCTTTTGATCATGATGAGATGATTACAACGGTAACCAGCATCATCAATGCCAACCCCAGAATTCCCTCAAAACAAAATACGCACAGCGCTGATGAAGCATCATCAACAGATGATAAAGCTCAACAAACAAGCCAGAGCCATATAATCGGCAAATGTCCGGCAATGCTGGAGCTTGCTCGACGAATTCAAAAAGTCTCCCCAACAGATTCGACAGTACTGATTTTAGGCGAGTCTGGCACAGGAAAAGAACTTGTCGCCAAAGCCATTCATGATCAAAGTAACCGGCAACATGCGCCGATGATCTCAGTTAACTGCGCGGCAATACCTGAAACACTCATTGAGTCAGAATTATTTGGTCATGAAAAAGGGGCCTTTACCGGAGCCACTGCAGCTCGCCACGGATTAGTAGAGGCTGCTGATGGCGGCACATTATTTCTAGATGAAATAGGTGAGCTCCCCTTAGAGGCTCAAGCACGTTTACTTCGGGTTTTACAAGAAGGCGAAATTAGACGCGTTGGCTCTGTCAATTCACAGCAAGTCAATGTCCGGCTGATTGCAGCAACCCATAGGGACTTAAAAAGTCTGGCTAAAAAAGGTGAATTTCGAGAAGACCTCTACTATCGGCTGAATGTTATTGAGATCCGCTTGCCCCCTCTGCGGGAGCGCGGTAGTGATGTCACTGAAATTGCCGAGCGTTTTCTTGAAAGGCAATGCGCTAAGCTTGGTCGCAAAAGGCATTACTTCGCCCCAGAAACCTATCAAACGATTAATGCGTATGACTGGCCAGGTAATGTGAGAGAGCTTGAAAACGCTGTCGAGCGGGCAGTGATTTTATGTGATAGTGATATCATCACCCCAGATCTTTTGAACATTGATATTGCCAAACCAGAGCCTAGCTTCTCATCCAGTATAACTACCGTTGAGCAGCATGAAGAACTGTCTTTAGAAGACTACTTTCAGCACTTTGTGCTAGAACATCAGGATCAAATGACGGAAACTGAACTCGCTCAAAAGCTAGGTATCAGCCGAAAATGCCTATGGGAGCGTCGCCAGCGTTTGGGTATCCCTCGCAAAAAAACAGTCTGAATTAGCTGCTGTTCTCTAGTGTTTTTAACCCCATCTTCAGCCCCAGTCACTTGGGGCAAAATCTCTACTTCTCACCTTCAAGCAAAGTGAGACAAATCCCACATTTTTATTCTTTTCAGCAATAGCATATTCCAAATTAATGGGTTGAAACAGACTCACTTGTTACCGCTATAGCTGATAAGTAACACATCATGAAGGGTGAATACGTAAAAAGGTAACACTTTATAAGTATTTATACCTATAAGAGCGCTCGTTTTTTAGCTTTTTTTCATAAAGTATTGTTTTTATTGAAAAATAAAAAACTGGCACACCACCTGCAGTATATTCAGTATAAAAACAATAAAAACAATGCTTACTAACAATAAGAATAATAATTTGGACTCAGTAACAATAATAACAACAGGAGTCCGCAAATTGATTGTTTTGGCGAGCGGTCTTTTTAAGTGGTATGAAATGCTCACCACTCCGTCTCCAAAAGAATCCGTTTGCACTATGCAGGGAACCCCGCTTGGTTCCAGGATGAGGTCAAAATAACAGTAAGGGATGTAATTCCTGTTACCTATAAAAATAATAATAAAGACAATAACAACAGCTTTAGCTTTCCTCAAAAAGGGCACTAGCCCTTTTTTTATTGCTTAAAAACTGGCATCCATCATGAACAGTGTTATCATAGCCGCTCTTTTTTTGAACCTTAGGTTATTTTTAGCGACACTGTGGATGTTTTCTGACTTTCATGAAGCTTAATGAACGGTTTAGCTGGCTAAATGCCCTGCTAAGTAAATTGCCTGGTAAAACTGGCAAAACAGCCCCTCAACAGAAGCCTATTTTTACCAAGATTACACGTGAAAATCACTCTGTCTCTCGTAAACAAATCAGTCACAATGCACTGAAGGTCATTTATCGCCTGCAAGATGGTGGGTATGAAGCCTACTTAGTTGGAGGCTGTATTCGTGACTTACTCCTTGGCAAGCAACCAAAAGACTTCGACGTAGTTACCAGCGCAACCCCCGAAGAAGCTCGACGCTTATTCCGTAACTCTCGACTAATTGGCCGAAGATTTAAGCTGGTGCACGTGCAGTTTGGGCGAGAGATTATCGAAGTAGCTACATTTCGTGCGCATCACAGCACTCACAACGAGCTTGATCAAACCTCTTCTAAGCATGCCTTGCAAGCTGAAAGCGGGCGTATTTTACGAGATAATGTCTATGGCTCCATAGAAGATGATGCCATGCGTCGTGACTTCACCATGAATGCCTTGTACTACACTACACGAGGCTTTGCCATTCATGACTACGCCAATGGCGTCAAAGATATAAAAGCTCGCACCGTTCGCTTAATTGGTGACCCCACAACCCGTTACCAAGAAGACCCTGTTCGCATGTTACGGGCGATTCGTTTTGCTGCCAAACTAGACTTTACCATTGAGCGCTCAACAGCGGCTCCAATTCCTGTGCTTGCTGACTTGCTCCGTGATATCCCCTCTGCCCGCCTGTTTGATGAAGTGTTAAAACTTTTCCTTGGAGGTGCAGCAGAACAAACCTTTACCATGCTTCGTGAATATGGGTTATTTAAGCAGCTATTCCCCATGACGGATGCATTAATTGATCAGGATGATGGGTTTGGCCTGCGTTTCATTGCCTTGATTCTCAAAAATACAGACCAACGTATTCGCCAGAATAAAACAGTGCATCCTGCCTTCTTGTTTGCAGCACTACTATGGGTACCTATGGTTCATTATGCGCATGATATACGTCACCAAGGTGTTCCCCCTATCCCAGCAATGATCCAAGCAGGTCTCCACGTAATCGATAGCCAATCAGCGCATACTGCCATTCCAAAGCGGTTTGCAATCCCTATGCGGGAAATATGGGAATTACAGCACCGACTTACAGTTCGTCATGGTAAACGCACTGAGGCCACCTTAAACCACACCCGCTTTCGTGCTGGATATGACTTTTTGCTGATTCGTGAACAAGCGGGAGAGCAGCTGGATAACTTAGGGCAATGGTGGTCACAGTACCAGCAAGGCAATGAGCAACAGCGCCGGCAAATGTTGAAAATGCTTAACCCTCAGCCCAGAAAGCGCCGTCGTCCCAGTCATCGTCGTCGACCTTCACCACACTCAAAACCTAGCGCATGATTTGCAGTTATATAGCACTCGGCAGCAACCTTGATGACCCGTTAGTTCATATCATTGCCGGGCTTCAAGGTATACAGCAGTTACCTGAAACGATGCTGGAAGCCGTATCAGGGCTTTACTCTACCCCACCACTCGGTCCTGCAGGACAGCAGAATTACCTGAATGCTGTTGTGCAAATCAACACTAGCCTTTCACCACTTACATTACTGGATGCATTGCAGTCCATTGAACAGCAACAAGGCCGCCAAAGACTGATGCGTTGGGGACCACGTACGCTTGATTTAGATATTCTGTTATATGGTAATCAGGTTATTAACCACGATCGGCTTGTCGTACCACATGCCGAGATGACCAACCGAAGTTTTGTTTTGCTACCACTGGCAGATATTGCCGAAGACTTAGTGTTACCTTCAGGAACAACTGTCCGACAACTCGCCACTGTTGCCGATCAATCAGGCATCACCCGATTACCCACCCATCTTATGACGTTAATTGCAGCAACCCACAAACAGTCACCCTATAACTGAAGTAAGGGATAGCTTTTCCATCAGTGAATTGCTGTTCGTCAGTGTGTTTATTGAATGGACTGTTACCACTACTCGGAATCTGTAACATTTTGCGTATAATCAGCCCAATAAGCACAGTTGCACATGAGAGTTAAGCATGGCCAATATCACTCTTACCACATTAAATAAAATGAAAGCCAGCGGTGAAAAGTTTTCTGTACTCACTGCTTATGATGCCACATTTTCCCATGTCGTCAGTAAAGCAGGCATTGAAGCTATATTGGTAGGCGACTCATTGGGTATGGTATTGCAGGGCCATGATAGTACGTTACCTGTCACCATGGACACGATGATATACCACACAGAGTGTGTAAGTCGGGGTAACCAGGGCGCTCTTCTCATAGCCGATATGCCTTTTATGTCGTTTGCCTCCCCTGAAATGACACTAATAAATGCTGGAAAACTAATGGCTGCAGGCGCTAACGTTGTTAAGTTAGAAGGGGGATCATGGCTAAAAGAGACTGTTCAACAGCTTTCCCGCAATGGCGTTCCTTGCTGTATTCATCTTGGGCTAACACCCCAATCGGTAAATGTATTTGGGGGCTATAAAGTACAAGGCCGAGGTGATGCTGCAACTCAACTTTTAGCGGATGCTGAACAGCTTGCAGAAGCCGGTGCAGCATTATTCGTTTTAGAGTGTGTTCCCACCCCCTTAGCCAAAGAAATTACTAAGCGCGTCCATGTTCCCGTCATTGGTATTGGCGCCGGACCAGACACTGATGGACAAGTACTCGTATTACACGACATGCTTGGTATTACGCCCGGTAAGCCCGCACGTTTTGTTAAAAACTTTTTAGCGGAAGCAGACTCTATTCCAGCCGCGATTGAAGCTTTTTCACACGCAGTAAAAAGCGGCACCTACCCCGCCGAAGAACATGGGTTTAAAGAATGAAAACCGTACACTCTATCCAAGCCATTCGGGATTTTGTACTCGCAGCAAAGGCTGATGGGAAAAAAGTTGCCTTTGTACCCACCATGGGCAACTTACATGCTGGGCACTTATCGCTTGTTCATAAAGCCCAGGAGCAAGCTGATATTGTTATTGTCAGTATATATGTGAACCCTCTGCAGTTTGGTGCCAGTGAAGATCTAGAGTCCTACCCACGCACCCTGGCAGAGGACCAAGCACAATTAAAAAATGAAAAGGTAGACTTACTGTTTGCCCCAAGCACCGAAGAAATCTATCCCGAGGGGATGGACCATCATACTGCCGTGGCTGTAGACAGCTTATCCAATATGCACTGTGGCAAAAGCCGCCCAGGCCATTTTACTGGGGTAGCGACTGTCGTGTGTAAGTTATTCAATATTGTACAGCCCGATATCGCGGTGTTTGGTATTAAAGACTTTCAACAGCTGGCCGTTATCCGCAAAATGGTGGATGACTTATATATACCCATTAAAATTGTTGGGGCAGATATTGCCCGTGATGAGCGTGGGCTTGCTTTGAGTTCCCGCAATGGTTACCTCACTCAAGATGAGTTAACAATAGCACCCAAGTTATACGCCACCTTATGTAAAGTAAAAGATGCCATTCAAGCTGGAACTCCTTTCGATATTATTATGAAAGATGCCACTGCCAACCTGGCTCGGGCGGGCTTTAAACCTGACTACATTGATATCTGCAATCAGCATTCTTTATTACCCGCCTCTTCCAAAGATAAAGAACTGGTCGTCTTGGCTGCTGCTTATTTAGGTAAAGCTCGCTTAATTGACAATATTGTGATTAATCTGAACTAGTGGAAAACCAAACCATGCAAACAACGATGCTTAAGGCGAAGCTGCATCAAGCGCGTGTGACGCACGCCGTACTTGAGTATGAAGGCTCATGTGCCATTGATGGAAAATTACTGGATATGGCAGGTATACGAGAATATGAGCAAATTCAGATTTATAATATTGAAAATGGTGAGCGTTTTACTACCTACGCCATTCGTGGTGAAGACGGCTCTGGTATTATTTCAGTTAATGGTGCTGCAGCCCACAAAGCTCAGGTAGGTGATCGCGTAATTATTTGTGCCTATGCACAATACGACGATAGTGAACTCACTGATTTTAAACCCGCCTTAATTTACCTATTAGAAGACAATGCTGTCAGCCATAGTGCGAACGCTATCCCTGTACAAATTGCCTGAAATCAACTCGGTGGGTTTTGTTACTTAGTGTTACTAGGCCCACCCCCTTCTGTTGCCTATAATCAGCTTGCCTTCTACGCTTTCCCAGCTATTTTTATGGTTTTGTAGGGGCTTTTTTCTGCACATTCGTGCATAAATCCTGATTAACATAACCAAAGAGAAACTGTGTCAATGATGAACAATCGTACGTTGCAAGGGCCAACGCCGCTTGATGCTTTTGCTCATAATGTGGACCTGTTAAAACAACGTGAGTTGCTAAAACAAACCACCCTCAAGCAATTATTTGCAGAAGACCCAGACCGCTTTAATCGATATTCATTGCAAGCCGCATCGCTGTTTCTCGACTACTCAAAGAACCTGATTACCGAAGACACCCTCAAAGCACTTATTAACCTTGCCAACGACGCCAAACTCAGTGACGGTATTCAAGCACTGTTTAACGGCGAAAAAGTGAATAACACTGAACATCGCCCCGCACTGCACATGGCACTTCGTAATCGAGGTGACCGTGAGATCAAGGTTGATGGGCAAGATGTAATGCCTGCCATCAAAGACACCTTGCGTCGTATGCAGGCTTTAACTGAAAAAGTTCATAATGGCGAATGGTTAGGCTACACAGGTAAGCCAATAAAACACATTATTAATATTGGTATTGGCGGCTCTTTCCTTGGACCTAAAATGGTTATTGAAGGACTGACACCTTATATAAAAGAAGGCATTAAACACCATTATATTGCCAACGTTGATCCAAGTGATGCAGCTGAAGTACTCAAACAAGTTGATCCTGAAACATCGCTTTTCATCATTGCATCTAAATCTTTTTCTACTCTGGAAACCAAATTAAACGCCGAAACCTGTCGTCAATGGTTACTTGATCAAGGTGCCAAGCAAGAAGATGTACAAAAACACTTCCTTGCTGTTTCCAGTAACGTAGAAAAAGCCGTTGCTTTTGGCATTTGTGAAGAAAATATCTACCCGATGTGGGACTGGGTTGGTGGACGTTACTCTTTATGGTCTGCCATCGGTATGCCTATTGCCCTCACCTTAGGCTTTGATAACTTCCTCGCACTGCTGGAAGGTGCTTATGCAATGGATGAGCACTTCCGTACCGCACCATTAGCGGAAAATATGCCTGTACTGATGGGTTTATTGGGTGTTTGGTATCATAACTATATGGGCGCAGCATCACACGCAGTGCTCCCCTATGACAAATATTTAGGCGAGCTGCCAAATCACTTACAACAGCTGGATATGGAAAGTAACGGTAAATCAGTAAATAAAGCTGGTGAAACGGTTACTTATACTACAGGTCCAGTAATTTGGGGTGATGTAGGTACCAATGGACAACACGCTTACCACCAGTTGCTTCACCAAGGTACTGCGCTAATCCCTGTAGACTTTGTTGCACCAGTTGAAACTCACAACCCCATTGGTGAGCACCATCGTTGGCTTTACGCAAATGCTTTAAGCCAAAGCCGTGCCTTAATGACAGGAAAAAATCTGGAAGAGGCTAAAGCAGAACTATTAGCTGCAGGTAAAGTCGGTGCTGAAGCAGATCATATTGCCTCACACAAAGTTCACCCAGGTAATCGCCCTAGCAATATGCTGGTGCTGCCTAAAGTAACACCAGAGGTCATGGGAGCTTTAGTGGCGCTGTATGAACACAAAGTTTTTGTGCAAGGACATATGTGGCAAATCAACTCTTTCGATCAATGGGGTGTAGAACTAGGCAAACAGCTCGGTGACACTATCTACCCAACACTATTGGCTGGTGCTGAAGCCCCAGAGTTTGACAGCTCAACCAATGCACTGATCAAAATGTTTCGTGATAAAAATGACTAACTTGTAGCTTAAATAAGTCAGTTATTTTTGAGAACGGCAGGTTAATTCCTGCCGTTTTTCTTTGCATTTCAGCTTGCACTCGCTAACATGGAACACTCTGGTTCCATTAATACTTTTTTAGGCAAAGGTATTTTATTGTCACCCTTATAATTTCAATAATACGGGTACTCTTTTAACACTAACTCTTTTATTAAATTGATATTTTATTGACTTATCCTCCTACTGAAGGGTATTGAGAGATAAGCTCAGCGTTGAGTCTCACTTTCGAATATAAACGCTAAATAACTCAATATTTTTTAAACTAAAATAACGCGATGCTCGACTTTTATTAGTTTGAAATGACAACCCCTGACCCCAACCTTTGTTTTGCCGAAACAAATTCAAAGGGACAGGGGATGTCAGTAGAAGAGTTTATCATAGCAGTTTATTGCTGGGTTGATGATACCTTCAATGAGTTACTTAAAGGCCAGCGATTACGTGAACGAGGGACTATGCCTTCCCTTTCTGATCCTGAAGTGATTGCAATGGAGCTCATCGGCGAGTTTTTTGG
>NZ_AUAF01000062.1 GCF_000428585.1 Zooshikella ganghwensis DSM 15267
CAAAGTCAGAAATTTAATAAAGCGGGGTGTCCATGTTCAAGCTGCTGTCGCCTGTGGTCTTACCAGTAAAGGTCCTTGGCGCAGCTCAAAGACACCTGGTATTCAACAAGCATTAAATAATGACTATCTGAAAAAGGCTGGATTATTTTCACTAAGGGATGGGTGGATCAAAATTCATTATCCTAACGGATAAATTAAATGAACCGCCCTGTGCGGACCCGCATGCAGGGTGGTGTGGGGAGAGCTGGGTAGATACCAGCTCTTACCCGATTTGAGGTACCAAAAGTTTGAAAGGAACTGACTGGGTAGCAGTGATGCTTAATTAGACTGTAATGAATGCGTAAGAATCATTAAGGAATCGAAGCTACTATCGCACTAAGTAAGTGCTGATCAAGTAAGATCGTGAGTTGTGAATTAATGAGGTCTTAAGTATGCAAGCAAACGCTTTGTATGCTTAAGCTTTGGCGATGGTGCCCGGGGTCGGACTCGAACCGACACACCCGCAAAGGCGGGGGATTTTGAATCCCCTGCGTCTACCAATTTCGCCACCCGGGCTAAATGTGCGGCGCAGTATAGCAAACCCATTGTGAAGGTCAATGCTTTTACACCCAGGCAGGATGTAAAAAGTGAATTAAATCAGCTGGCTGTATACAGTTTGATCAGTACTGTACATCGAGTGTCTTGATAAAGTTAATGTCTCAAAAAACTATTTCCGTTAAAATGGCCGTTTTTTGCGGTTTAATTGAATAGTATGCGCGTTAAAGATTTCAGTTTCGAATTACCAGCAGAGCAGATTGCTCGTTACCCTACCGATCAGCGTTCTTCAAGCCGCCTCATGGCTGTTGATGGCAGCTCTGGTGCTATTGAGCATAAGTCATTTGTGGACATTGCTGATTACATGCAACCTGGTGACTTGCTTGTACTCAATGATACAAAAGTCATTCCTGCAAGGTTATACGGTACCAAAGCTACTGGTGGGAAAGTGGAAGTACTGGTTGAGCGTATCCTAGAAGATCAGCACTCAGTACTTGCACATGTTCGTGCCAGTAAAGCGCCTAAGCCTGGAACATTACTCTGCTTTGATGAGGGCATACAAGCGGAAATGTTGTGGCGTGAAGGTGATCTTTTTGTACTCCGCTTTTTAGGTGAGCAGCCTGTGTTAGCGCTGCTGGAGAAAATTGGACATATTCCTCTACCACCATATATTGACCGTGATGATGCACAAATTGATCGTGAGCGCTATCAAACAATATACAGCCGAACTGCAGGTGCAGTGGCTGCACCCACCGCTGGCTTGCACTTTGATCAGGCACTGTTCGACAAATTAGCAGCTAAGGGGGTTGAAAAAGCCTTCGTTACCCTTCATGTAGGAGCAGGGACGTTTCAACCTGTTAGGGTTGAAACCATTGCTGAGCACAAAATGCATAGTGAGTATCTAGAGGTAAGCCAAGCTGTTTGTGACCAAATAGCTGCAACGAAAGCGCGTGGTGGCAGAGTGATTGCGGTGGGAACAACAACGGTCAGGTCGCTCGAAACGGCATCACGCTCAGGGTATGTTCAGCCTTATCATGGAGAAACTGATATCTTTATATACCCTGGCTATCAGTTTCAGTGTGTTGACCTTATGGTTACTAACTTTCATCTGCCAGAATCAACGCTGCTGATGTTAGTATCCGCATTTGCGGGCTATGAGCATATCATGCAGGCTTATCAAATAGCGGTGGCAGAGCAATATCGTTTTTTTAGCTACGGTGATGCTATGCTGTTAAGCCGCAGAAATGCGTAAACTGTTGACTTTATTGGTTACAAATTAGCAATTATATGAGTAGATCAGAATGCTTTATGCGCTTTGAGACACTGACAACTGATGGTCAGGCTCGGCGTGCTCGCTTGGTATTTCCAAGAGGTGTGGTAGAAACACCAACTTTTATGCCTGTTGGAACCTATGGCACTGTAAAGGGTATGTTGCCGAAGGATATAGAGGCTATTGGTGCCCAAATTATTTTGGGAAATACCTTTCACCTGATGCTAAGGCCTGGCACAGAAATTATCAGCAAACATGGTGGCTTGCATGACTTTAATGGTTGGAATAAGCCTATTTTGACTGACTCTGGCGGCTTTCAGGTATTTAGCTTGGGAGAAATGCGCAAGATAACAGAAGAAGGGGTCTCTTTCCGCTCGCCCGTTGATGGTGCTAAGGTGTTTTTGAGTCCTGAGCGTTCAATGGAAGTTCAGCGTGCACTAGGTTCTGATATCGTCATGATTTTTGATGAGTGTACGCCTTATCCCGCAACAGAATCCGAAGCCAAAAAGTCGATGGAAATGTCCCTCCGTTGGGCTAAGCGAAGTCGAGAAGCTCACGGTGATAGTCCAAGTGCACTGTTTGGTATTATTCAGGGTGGGATGTATCAGCACCTGCGAGAGCAGTCTTTAGCAGGATTAAAAGCAATCGATTTTGATGGTTATGCCATTGGTGGCCTATCTGTGGGCGAGCCAAAAAACGATATGTTTCGTGTATTAGAAGGCATTACTCCGCTAATGCCGGAGAATAAACCCCGCTACTTGATGGGGGTGGGTACTCCAGAAGACTTGGTTGAAGGCGTGCGGCGTGGGGTTGATATGTTTGACTGTGTTATGCCTACTCGCAACGCAAGAAATGGGCACTTATTTACGGCTGCAGGTGTTGTAAAAATTCGCAATGCAGTACATAAGCATGATACAGGGCCTTTGGATGAAACCTGCGATTGTTATACCTGTCAGAACTTCAGTCGAGCATATCTACATCACTTAGATAAGTGTGGTGAAATTCTTAGTTCGCAGCTAAACACTATCCATAATTTACGCTACTACCAGCGGGTAATGGCCGGTTTGCGTGAAGCAATTGAAGCCGGTAAATTGAACGATTTTGTGACAGCGTTTTATCATGCGCGTGGCATGGATGTTCCGCCACTCACCACTGAGTAATTACTCTGGTTTGTATGATGGGGCTGTATTTTTAGGTTTTGACATTGTGAATGTTGAGGAGTTTGTTGCATGAGTTTGTTTATTGAGCAAGCGTTTGCGGATGCTGCTGCAGGGCAGCCTGCTGGTGGTGGCTGGGTGACGACTTTGATGATGGTTGGTTTTTTTGCCATCTTTTATTTTCTTTTGATCAGGCCACAACAGAAAAAAGCAAAAGAGCATAAGCAAATGTTGTCCCAGCTCCAGAAAGGGGATGAGGTGGTCACAAATGGTGGCATTATTGGCAAAATTACCAAAGTGTCTGATGAATTTATCACTCTTCAGGTTAATGATAACACCCAGCTTAACTTTCAGAAGGCTGCTGTTGTGGCCAGTTTACCGAAGGGTACAATCAAAGCCATTTAATCATCACTCGTCAGGGCTAGTGTAATAACTGATTAGTGTTGTGTGCCCTGACATGTTTGTTAACCAAAAGGAACAGGGCACAGCTATGCTCAATAAGTACCCGTTGTGGAAGTACTTGCTTATTGTGTTTGTTATTGTGGTAGGCGGTATTTATGCGTTGCCAAATTTATATCCCGCTGATCCAGCCATACAAATTCGTAGCAATAGTCGCTCAATAACTGTTGATGATCAACTCGTTGAGCGTACCAAGCAAATTCTTGAAACTGCGAAAATTCCTGTCAAAGCCATTGAACTGGAAAACGAAAGTTTACTTGTTCGCCTGACTGAAATGGATAATCAGGCATTAGCCAAGTCTTATCTTCATGATCAGCTAGGGACAGATTATATTGTCGCTTTAAATTTAGCACCTACCACGCCTGAATGGCTTGCATCCATTGGCGCTGAACCAATGAAGCTAGGCTTAGACTTGAGTGGTGGTGTTCACTTTTTGCTTGAAGTGGACATGAATAAAGCCGTAGATGCTCGCCTTAAAGTACTGGATAGTGAAATCCGGACAATGTTACGAAAAGAAGGTATTCGTTATCGCAATGCACCGGTTTTAGAGGATAAGTCTCATCAGCTTTCATTTCGTTCTGCGGCTGATCGAGACAAAGCTGAGCGTATGGTAAAAGCTGAACATAACCAACTGACCACGCGTGCTTTCGATAATGGTGATAAATACCTGTTGGCATACAATTTTGCTGAATCCAGGCTAATAGAAATTGAAGATTATGCCATTAAGCAGAACCTGACTTCCCTCCGTAACCGAGTGAATGAGCTTGGGGTTTCAGAGCCATTAGTCCAACGCCAAGGTCGTAATAGAATTGTTGTTGAGTTACCAGGGGTACAAGATACTGCGCAGGCTAAAGGTATTATTGGTAAAACAGCGAATCTTGAGTTTCGCTTGGAAGCTAAGGCAGATTCCACAGCAACTGAACAGTATCGTTTCAGAGATGATAAAAATCCGCCTGCTAATTTAGAGCGTGATGTCATTTTAACGGGTGACTTAGTTTCTGATGCATCTGCCAGCTTTGATGAAAATGGTCGACCACAAGTAAACATTACCTTAAACGGTAATGGTGGTGATCTTATGAATCGGGCAACACGTTATAATGTTGGACGCCGCATGGCTGTGGTTTTTATTGAGCAAAAGCCACTTCCCCCAAAGGAAATCACCAAAGTAGTTAATGGCAAGGAAGTGACTGAGATTAAGCAGTCTTTCCGGGAAGAGAAGCACATTATTAGTTTGGCGACTATTCAAAGTGCGCTTAACACTCAATTCCGTATCACAGGTTTGGATAGTGTTGCTGAGTCTTCTGAGTTAGCGCTATTACTTCGTGCTGGTGCACTAGCCGCACCTATGTACTTTGTTGAAGAGCGCACAATTGGCCCAAGCTTAGGTAAAGCAAATATTGAGATGGGCTTTAAGTCAGTTGCCGTTGGTTTTGCATTGGTGCTGGCATTTATGCTGGTGTACTACAAAGTGTTTGGTGTGTTTGCCAATATTGCTTTGACCTTTAACCTTGTCTTGCTCATAGCGGTCTTGTCGATGTTTTCGGCGACCCTGACTTTGCCAGGAATAGCAGGAATAGTGCTAACGGTGGGGATGGCTGTTGATGCCAATGTGCTTATATTTTCAAGGATTAAGGAAGAACTAGCACAAGGCCTGTCCCCTCAGCAAGCTATTCATGAAGGATATAATCGAGCATTTGTGGCTATCTTGGATGCTAATATCACAACATTTATCGTTGCAATCATTTTGCTTTCTTTTGGTACCGGGCCGGTCCAGGGTTTTGCTGTGACCTTGGCGATTGGGATCGTGACCTCGCTATTTACCGCAATTTTGTTTACGCGGGCAATGGTTAATATGGTCTTGGGTGGTAAACAGTTGCAAAAACTATGGATTTAATTGGCCAGCAAGAGGTTAACGATTATGAATAATGAGCGTGTTATTCAATTTATGAGTGCTCGAGTGCTGGCGGTTTTCTTTTCGTTAGCACTAATAATTGGCTCAATTGGTACCCTGGTTATTAATAACCTGCAATATGGATTGGATTTTACCGGTGGAACGCTGATTGAGTTAGGCTACGAACAACCTGTTCGCCTTGATGACATTCGGGAGCAGCTAAAGCAAGCCGGTTATGACCAAGCTACTGTGCAGGAGTATGGCTCAGCAACAGATATTCTGGTTCGCTTACCTGGTGATGATCCCAAGCAGGGCGATAAAGTTGCTGGGGTTTTATCAAAAGCTTCTTCAGGTAACGTTGAGTTGCGTCGAGTAGAGTTTGTCGGACCGCAAGTTGGAGAGGAGTTGCGAGAAAAAGGTGGATTAGCAATGTTGCTGGCTTTAGCTGTGGTGCTGATCTACATTGCTCTGCGTTTTCAGTTGAAGTTTGCGTTAGGGGCTGTATTAGCACTGGTCCATGATGTGATTATCACTTTGGGCTTTTTTGCGGTAACAGGATTCACCTTTGACTTAACTGTACTTGCAGCGATTTTGGCGGTTATTGGTTACTCGTTAAATGACACAATTGTGGTCTCTGACCGTATTCGTGAAAACTTTCGGGTTATGCACACTGCAACACCCATTGAAGTTATTAACTACTCGCTGACACAAACACTGGGTAGAACGTTGATAACTTCCATTACGACATTGTTAGTGTTAGCAGCACTGGCAATATTTGCGGGTGAGTCATTGCAGAGCTTTTCTCTTGCACTAATAGTGGGTGTGGTTATTGGTACTTACTCATCTATTTATGTTGCAGCAAATGTGCTTATTGCTATGAAAGTTAGCAGGGAAGACTTGCTACCACCTGAAAAAGAAGAAGTTGTGGATGATATGCCTTAACATAAATTAATGGTTTCTTCTATATATTTAAAAAAAGCGGCATTAGCCGCTTTTTTTAAATATAAAATAAGACAGATATCGTCTAGTTAATGAGGTTATTTATGAAAACAATGTTAATTACAGGTGCGAGTCGGGGATTAGGCTTAGAGCTGGTAAAACAGTATGCCAGTGAGCATTGGCAGGTTATTGCCTGTTGTCGGCAGCCAGGGCAAGCAAATGAATTAACAGCTTTGGCAGAGCAATATCCAAGCATTAGTATTGAACAAGTGGATATTCTGCAAGAGGTTGATATTCAACGTTTAGCAGAAAAGTATAAACAACGGCCTATTGATTTGCTTTTTATGAATGCAGGTGCTTATGGACCTAAAGGGTATGGGTTTGATGATATTTCTACTGAGGAATGGCTCAATGTACTGCATGTAAATAGTGTAGCGCCTTTTATTTTTATTAAATACTTTTTAAAGCAGGTAATTCAAAGTGAGTTAAAACAGATTGCGTTAATGAGCAGTAAGATGGGTAGTATTGCTGATAATGGCAGTGGGGGGAGCTACATTTACCGAAGTTCTAAAGCAGCGTTAAATGCCGCTGCCAAAAGTTTGGCCATTGATTTAGCTGGAGATAATGTCAAAGTTGCAATTATTCATCCAGGTTGGGTTAAGACTCGTATGGGTGGGCCAAATGCGCTTATTGATACTCAAACATCAATTAAGGGTATTAAACAATTACTGGAAAATTTATCACTGGAAAACTCAGGTAGTTTTGTAGCCTATGATGGTCAGTTAATTCCTTGGTAAAAAGCGAGAATATCGTCAGCTTTTATTATTAATAAAGCTGACGATAACCTTGGCAATTAACGCAAGGCCGTTAGGCTTTTTTCATATCAGGTGTCAGGTAGGGGTGAATTAATTGTAAAAGTGATTTAAAGCACTTTGGGTTACCACAAGCGACCTGACCACTTTCAAAGTAACTGTGAGAGCCACTAAAGTCACCTATCAAGCCCCCAGATTCGAGGATTAACAGAATGCCTGCTGCCATGTCGTATTGATTCAGCCCATATTCCCAAAATCCATCAAGTCTTCCAGCAGCAACATAAGCAAGATCAAGTGCAGCAGAACCACCACGACGAATACCTGCAGTTTTTTCAGCAACGTTTTTCATCATGCCAAAATAGGCTTCAGCGTGTTTCATTTGATCCTGACGGAAGGGGATTCCTGTACCGATTAAAGCATCATGCATTTGCTTTCTGTTGCTGACTCTGATGCGATGGCCATTAAGTTGTGCCCCTTTACCTCGCGAGGCAGTAAATTCTTCTCCCCGGATAGGGTCAAGGACAACGCCATGTTCAATACGGCCTTTGTACTGGCAGGCAATAGAGACAGCAAAATGGGGAATACCGTGGATAAAGTTACTGGTGCCATCAAGGGGGTCAATAATCCAAAGATAATCTTTGCCGCTGCCTTTACCTTCCTGATGACCAGACTCTTCACCGAAAATACTATGGTCAGGGTAAGCCTTACGCAGCGTTTTGATGATGGTTCGTTCTGCAGCAGTGTCAATTTGAGTAACGAAATCGTGTGGAGCTTTTTCAGCAACTTCCAAGCGGTCTAATTGTTCATAGCCACGGAGTATGACTTCTCCTGCGCTTCTAGCTGCACGCAGGGCAATGTTGAGCATAGGTTGCATAGCGACTCATCTACTTGAGGTGTTAAAGAACATAAGGTGCTAACTATAGCAAATACTTTGCAGTTCAATAAGCCGCATGACTACTTATTTTTATAGCTAGTGGGGAGAGGGAATAGCGTCAACCATTTGTACTAAGAGGTGCGGATAAAGTTACATAGAGCCTGAACATAGGTTTTGTTACACTAAGCGTAATCATTCAACCTAGATGTCACTATTATTAGTATTTATCAATTGCTGCCAGTTTTTTTGCTATATAGGTTGGAAGCGATTGGAGTGGTCAGTGATTTAGATATATCGAGATAAAGTATATAGTTAGCGTCTGTTGTATTTTCTTTATCCTGTAAGTTATATCCATGGTGAAGTACTTAAGAGGTTGTTTCGGCTATTGTTGATTACAAGCTTAGAGCAGCTTGAAATGGATATACCCAGAAAGGATGATTAGATTTTTTAGTGAGTTGAGGATAGTAAGGTCAGTGTTAGAACGCATTCGTATTGTTTTAGTAAATACTTCCCATCCAGGAAATATTGGTGCGGTTGCTCGAGCGATGAAAACCATGGGGCTTACCAAACTGGTGCTTGTTTCCCCCGATGAATTTCCTCACCCTTATGCTACCAGCCGTGCAGCCGGTGCAGATGATATCTTGGCGCAGGCAATGGTGGTTGAGTCACTCGCGGATGCTGTGGCTGACTGTCAGTTAGTCGTTGGAACCAGTGCCCGACAGCGCAAAGTACCCTGGCCCTTAGTGAATCCTCGGGAATGTGCTCAACAGCTTTTAGCAGAAGCGCAACAGGGAGAAGTTGCATTGATATTTGGTCGAGAAGAGCATGGTCTGACAAATGATGAGTTAGCAATGTGTCAGCTACATGTTCATATTCCTGCTAATGAAACGTATAGCTCGCTTAATCTTGGTGCTGCAGTTCAGGTCATGACCTATGAAATTAGAATGCAAGCGTTGCAACTCAACCAAAGCCAATCGCTTGAAGCTTTGTCTGGGCATGATGCGCCACTGGCTACCAGTGCAGAGTTAGAGCATTTGTACCAACATCTTGAGCAAACACTACAACAAATTAACTTTCTTAAAAGTGCCTCAGCACACTCAATGATGACTAAACTTCGACGAATATATCAGCGTGCTCGTTTAGAGCGACAGGAAGTTCAAATCTTGCGCGGTATTCTAAGCCAGACACAAAATAAGTCGAAAAATAAATAATTTAGCTCAAGGGTAGGCTTTTTAATAACTACAAAATTTATAGCGAAAGTCGCTATAGCCAGGAGCGATTACACAATTATTTGTTACAGGAGTGGTTATGTTTGAACGGGTCAAAGAGGATATTGCCAGCGTATTTCACCGTGATCCTGCTGCACGCAATACTTTTGAGGTATTGACCAATTACCCTGGCGTACATGCAGTGTTACTCCATCGTTTAAGTCATAAGTTATGGATTAAAGGTTTTAAGTGGTTTGCCCGTTTTGTTTCTAACTTTGGACGCTGGATGACAGGAATTGAGATCCATCCTGGCGCTAAGATCGGTCGTCGCTTTTTTATCGACCATGGTATGGGAGTGGTCATAGGTGAAACAGCTGAAATTGGTGATGATGTCACGCTTTATCAAGGAGTAACGCTGGGTGGTACAACCTGGAATAAAGGCAAACGACACCCAACACTTGGAAATGGTGTGGTAGTAGGTGCTGGCGCTAAGATCCTGGGACCTTTTGTGGTCGGTAATAATGCTAAGGTTGGCTCTAATGCAGTTGTCACCAAGGAAGTACCTGAAGGGGCAACAGTTGTTGGCATACCTGGAAGAATTATTCGGCATGCAGAAATGTCTCAGGAGGATGCAAAACGACAAGCAATGGCAAACAAGATGGGGTTTGATGCTTATGGTGTATCTGATATGCCTGACCCTGTTGCGAAAGCAATGACAGGTATTTTAGACCATATGTTGGCCGTGGATGATAAAATTGTTGTTATGTGTAAAGCACTGAAAGACTTGGGCGTTGATTATTGTGATAACAACTTGCCTGCTTTGAAAGAGGAAGATTTTGAGTGTGTCAGTGAGCATTCAGTTGATAGTCATGAACCATCTTTAAAGACTATTAATGAAGAAGAGCGGGCTGTTCATAAAGAAAAAATGAAAGAAACCAATGAGAGTTAGAGAGTGTGTCTGGCTAAATAGGCACATACTTGACTAAACCATAGGGTTAAATACTTGATCAATTTACTTGGTTAAAGCATAATACGTCGCAAGACTTTTTTAATGAACTGCGGCATATAAAGAGACTGATATTATGCGTTTAACCACCAAAGGGCGCTATGCCGTTACGGCAATGCTTGATCTAGCGCTGCATGCTGAAAAAGGCCCTGTTGCATTAGCAGATATTTCTGAGCGTCAGGGCATTTCTCTTTCTTATCTTGAACAACTTTTTGCCAAACTACGTCGTAGCCAGCTAGTGAGCAGTGTACGTGGGCCTGGTGGTGGTTATCGTCTTAGCCGTGAAAGCACAGGTATTCATGTCGCTGAGGTTATTGATGCTGTTAATGAAACCGTTGATGCCACTCGTTGCCATGGGAGTAATGATTGTCAACGGGGCGATATTTGTCTCACCCATCACTTGTGGTGTGACTTGAGTAACCAGATTCATTCCTTTTTAAGTAATATCAGTCTCGCAGATTTGGTGGCACGTCGAGAAGTACGCTTTGTTGCTTCGCGTCAGGATGAAAAACAGCAAATAAAACAAGATCATCCTTCACTTGATGAGCGCATTAATACGTCACAGATTATATAATTTGCCTGATTGAATAGATTAGCCTTTTGTTGGAGTTGTTAACCTCATGAAGCTTCCGATTTACTTTGACTATGCAGCCACCACACCTGCAGATACCCGTGTCGCCCAAAAAATGGTTGATTATTTGACGGTTGATGGTGTGTTTGGAAACCCTGCTTCTCGTTCGCATGCCTTTGGCTGGAAAGCAGAAGAGGCTGTAGAGTTGGCTCGAAAGCAAGTTGCGGAGCTGGTTAACTGTGATCCTCGTGAAATTGTCTGGACCTCTGGTGCGACAGAAGCAGATAACTTAGCTATCAAAGGTGCTGCTCATTTCTACAGCAAGAAAGGTAAGCACATTATTACTTCCCGTATAGAGCATAAAGCAGTGTTGGACCCTTGTCGTCAGTTAGAACGTGAAGGGTTTGAAGTGACCTACCTTGATCCAGATAAAGAAGGGATTATTCACCCTGAAGCCGTAGCAGAAGCTATTCGTGAAGACACCATCTTAGTATCTGTCATGCATGTTAATAATGAAATTGGTGTGGTTAATGATATAGCGGCGATTGGTGAAATTACCCGTAGTAAAAATATCCTTTTCCATGTTGATGCCGCCCAAAGCACTGGCAAGGTCGCGATTGACTTGGAAGCCATGAAGGTCGATTTAATGTCCTTTTCTGGACATAAGAGCTACGGGCCAAAAGGTATAGGTGCACTATATGTGCGTCGTAAGCCAAGAGTTCGGCTAGAGGCTTTGATCCATGGTGGTGGTCATGAGCGAGGAATGCGTTCTGGTACTTTGCCAACTCATCAAATTGTCGGTATGGGTGAAGCTTTTCGAATTGCAAAAGAAGAGATGGTCGCTGAGCAAGCTAAATTGTTAAAGCTACGTAATCGTTTCTGGGATCAGATTAAGGACATGGAAGAAATATATGTCAATGGTAGCTTTGAGCAGCGTGTGGCTAGCAACCTAAATGTAAGCTTTAACTTTGTTGAAGGTGAGTCACTCATTATGGCACTAAAAGATCTGGCTGTTTCTTCGGGGTCTGCATGCACCTCCGCTAGTCTTGAGCCATCCTATGTATTGAGAGCGCTAGGCCTGTCTGATGAATTAGCCCATAGCTCTATTCGCTTTAGTTTTGGCCGCTTTACCACAGAAGAAGAAATAGATTATGCCGCACAGAAAGTGCGCACTGCCGTGGATAAGTTAAGAGAGTTATCGCCTTTGTGGGATATGTATAAAGATGGTGTCGACCTGAGTAAGGTTGAATGGGTTGCCCACTAATAATTTTGCCTGATTTCGTGCTGAGGAGTTAATCAAATGGCTTACAGTGATAAAGTCATAGACCATTACGAAAACCCCCGTAATGTAGGTAAAATGGACACCGCAGACCCTGCAGTAGGTACGGGTATGGTTGGTGCACCTGCATGTGGTGACGTTATGCGTCTGCAGATTAAAGTGAATGGTCAAGGTGTGATTGAAGACGCCAAATTTAAAACGTATGGCTGTGGCTCTGCCATTGCGTCAAGCTCACTCGCAACAGAATGGATGAAAGGTAAGACGCTTGATGAGGCTGCAGAGATTAAAAATGCAACCATCGCAGAAGAGCTTGCACTGCCACCAGTAAAAATTCACTGTTCTGTATTAGCTGAAGATGCAATTAAAGCAGCTATTCAGGATTACAAAAGCAAGCAATCACCTGAGTCTGATATTACTAACAGCGCAGCTGCTGGCTAAACGCTACTGACAGTTGAAGCGAACAATGCTGTAAAGCGCTTGCCTTTACAGCATTATTGCTATGAGAGGAGTCATGTATGGCAATCACAATGACCACAGCTGCCATCAACCATATCAGTCAACAGATAGCTAGCCGTGGTAAAGGGGTCGGGATTCGCTTAGGGGTCAAGACGACAGGCTGCTCTGGTTTGGCTTATGTACTTGAGTTTGTTGATGATGCAGCACCTGAGGATAAACTGTTTGAGCAAGGCGGAGTTCAGCTTTACGTTGATCCCAAAAGCTTAGTTTACTTGGATGGTACTGAACTTGACTTTGTCAAAGAAGGACTCAATGAAGGCTTCAAGTTTAACAACCCAAACGTGAAAGGCGAGTGTGGTTGTGGTGAGAGCTTTTCAATTTAACTGAGTAGTGAAGAGATCTTCAGATGCTTGAGCTAAAGCAGAATTATTTTGAGTTGTTTACGCTTGCGCCTGGCTTTAATGTCGATAAAGCAAAACTTGCAGAAAAATATCGAGCATTACAGCGATCATTCCATCCTGATAATTTTGCCGCTGAGTCTCAGCAGCAACAACGTTTAGCTGTGCAGTGTACAGCACATATCAACCAAGCCTATCAAGCATTGCGTTCAGATTTACTTCGTGCAGAGTATTTATTGAAATTACAAGGGGTAGACCCTCAGCTAGACCGTACGACGGTATTTGATAGTGAGTTCTTGATGGAGCAAATGGCACTTCGTGAAGCGCTAGAAGAAGTGCGCTCTGCAGTAGACACTGAGGTAGCCCTTCAAGAGTTGCAAACAACCGTAGATGAGCGATTAAAAGACCTTTTTAAAGCCTTTTCAAACCTATGGGATCAAAAAGACCCTGTCGCATTAGTGCAAGCTGTTGTTGTCGTTCAAAAATTACACTTTTTCTCGAAATTACAACAACAGGTCACTGAGCTTGAAGCAGAGCTTTTAGACGATTTTTAACCCACATTAAGTTAAACGATTAAAGATGGCGTTGTTACAGATATCTGAACCCGGCCAAAGTCCTAAGCCGCATCAAAGAAAGCTGGCAGTAGGCATTGATTTAGGCACAACCAACTCATTGGTAGCGGCTGTTCGCAGTGGTTCGCCAGAAACCCTTGCTGATGAGCAAGGCCATCACATGCTACCTTCAGTGGTACATTATCAGACAGGTGGCGTTCGTGTGGGGCTTGAAGCCAAGCAACAGGCAGCTGAAGACCCTGAAAATACCATTATTTCTGTTAAGCGAATGATGGGGCGCGGACTCCATGATATTCGGCAACAGGGTAACTACTCTCCCTATCGTTTTGTTGATACTGATGGGATGCCTAACCTGTTGACATGTACAGGTGAAATTAACCCCGTGCAGGTTTCTGCTGAAATCTTAAAGGTGCTCATCGCTAGAGGTAAGGCCAGTCTGGACGGGGACTTAGTCGGGGCTGTTATAACTGTACCTGCTTACTTTGATGATGCACAGCGCCAAGCAACCAAGGATGCAGCGCGGCTAGCAGGCATCCACGTGCTGAGGCTGCTAAATGAGCCAACCGCAGCCGCAGTGGCTTATGGTTTAGACCAGCGTCAGGATGGCGTTATAGCTGTTTATGACTTAGGTGGAGGCACCTTTGATATCTCCATTTTGCGTTTGTCAAAAGGCGTCTTTGAAGTATTAGCAACAGGTGGTGATTCGGCTTTAGGGGGGGACGACTTTGACCACTGTATTGCTGAGTGGATCATGCTGCAGGCTGGATTAAAGGCTGAGGCACTTTCAACGTCAGAACAGCGTTCCCTTCTTTCGATTGCATGTAAGGCAAAAGAAGCGCTAACGAATAGTAATGAGGTTGAAGTTAACTTTCTAAACTGGTCAGGTTTGTTACAACGCGAAGAGTGTGATGATTTATTTCGGCCACTGATTCAAAAGACATTGCGCGCAGTTAAGCGAGCGCTGCGTGATGCTGACTTAAACGTTAATGAAGTTGATGAAGTGGTTATGGTTGGAGGCTCAACGCGCGTTCCAGCTGTTCGACACGCGGTCTCTACGTTATTGAATCGGGAGCCTTTAATTTCTATAGATCCTGATCGTGTCGTTGCCTTAGGCGCTGCTATCCAAGCTGATGTACTGGCAGGTAACAAGCGCTCTGATGACATGCTGTTACTGGATGTCATTCCGTTATCACTGGGACTTGAAACGATGGGGGGATTGATGGAAAAAGTGATACATCGAAATACCACCATCCCAATTGCGAGAGCCCAAGAATTTACCACTTATAAAGATGGCCAAACGGCGATGTCTATTCATGTGCTTCAAGGAGAACGTGAACTGGTAGAGCATAACCGTTCCTTGGCTCGTTTCGTGCTGTCAGGGATTCCTCCTATGGTAGCTGGTGCTGCTAAGGTACGGGTTACATTTCAGGTTGATGCTGATGGGCTTTTGAGTGTGAATGCCCAAGAGTTAAGTACGGGAATAGAAAGTACAGTTGAAGTTAAACCATCGTACGGTTTATCTGATGAGCTTATTTCTTCCATGTTGCAGGACTCTTATCAACATGCTCAAGATGACGCGGATCAGCGTAACCTTAAAGAGCAACAGGTAGAGGCTGAACGACTGCTGGAAGCTATAACCTCTGCCCTAGCTGAGGATGGACACTTGCTGGCGACTGAAGAGCGCCTGCACGTTGACCGTGAAGTGGCTCAGCTGCAACAACTAGCTGAAGGTGAAGATGCTGATGCTATAAAGCAAGCTATTGAGCAAACAGCCAAAATAACCGATGAGTTTGCAGCCCGTAGAATGAATGCAGCAGTCAGCAAAGCGTTGTCAGGTCACTCGATTGTAGATTTTGATACTGAGGAACAACAGTAATGCCACAAATTGTCTTTTTACCTCATGATGAGCTATGCCCTGATGGCGCTGTTGTTGAAGCTGAAGCAGGTGAGTCTATATGTGATGTGGCATTGCGTCATGATATTGAGATAGAGCATGCGTGCGAAAAATCCTGTGCATGTACTACGTGCCATGTCGTTGTTCGCGAAGGTTATTATTCTATGGAACCTGCGGATGACTTGGAAGAAGATATGCTGGATAAAGCATGGGGCTTGGAGCCTGAGTCTCGTTTGAGCTGTCAGGCGTTGGTCGGTGATACTGACCTCGTTGTAGAAATTCCGAAGTATACGGTTAATCAGGTCTCTGAAAGACATTAGGTGATTTTCTTACATTGAGGTAGCAGACAAATGAGTTTGTGCTGGACTGATGTAAATGATATTGCGATTGAGCTGGTAGAGCAGTATCAGGATATTGATCCGCGTTATGTAAACTTTGTAGATTTACGCAACTGGGTAATGGCACTTCCGGGCTTTGATGATGACCCTCAGCGCTGTGGTGAGAAAATACTCGAAGCGATTCAAGCTGCCTGGATTGAAGAAGCCGACTGATTAGCGGTCACCTCATCGGTCAAGAGGCTGTTATTTTACTTGAACCTGCGTATAATCCGCGGGTTTTGTGTATTATGCCCATCATTAATGATGCTGTTTAATTGATGGGCATAGAGCATTGTAAACCACCCATTTGCCATTAACTGTTACGGTTTTGTGGAGAATAACATGTCAGTAGAACGTACTCTCTCAATTATTAAACCCGATGCTGTTTCTAAAAATGTCATTGGTAAAATTTTCAGCCGCTTTGAAGAAGCAGGCCTGAAAATTGTTGCTACTAAAATGCTTCACTTGTCTAAAGAGCAGGCTGAAGGCTTTTATGCTGAACACAAAGAGCGCCCTTTCTTTAACGACCTCGTTGCATTCATGACATCAGGTCCAGTGGTTGTTTCAGCGCTTGAAGGCGAGAATGCCATTGTTAAAAACCGTGAGTTGATGGGTGCTACTAACCCTCAAGAAGCTGCTGCTGGCACTATTCGTGCTGAGTTTGCATCAACAATTGATGAGAATGCAGTCCACGGCTCTGATTCTGAAACGTCTGCTGCGCGCGAAGTAGCTTACTTCTTTAGCAGCGACGAAGTATGCCCACGCACTCGCTAGTTTGATTGATGTCCACGTCTGTACTGTAGGTAAGTTCACGATGAGTGATGCACAAAAAGTTAACCTGTTAGGTTTGCCACGCCCGATGTTAGAGGCGTATTTCGAGTCTATTGGTGAGAAAAAATTTCGTGCAACTCAGGTTATGAAGTGGATTTACCACTATGGCGTGGATGACTTTGAGCAGATGACCAATCTGGGTAAAGGGCTAAGAACAAAACTCAGTGAGTGTGCTGAAATCAGAGGCCCTAAAGTTGTCAGCTGTGATCATTCCGCAGATGGAACCCGTAAATGGATTATTGAAGTAGCCAGTGGTAGTTGTGTAGAGACGGTATTTATCCCTGAGAGCGGGCGAGGAACGCTATGTGTATCCTCTCAAGCTGGCTGTGCATTGGACTGTAGTTTTTGCTCAACGGGCAAGCAAGGGTTTAACTCTGATTTAACGGCTGCAGAGATTATTGGTCAGGTGTGGATTGCGGCTAAGTCTTTTAACAATGTTCCTCATAAGCAAGATCGAAGCATCACCAATGTGGTTATGATGGGGATGGGAGAGCCTCTTCTTAACTTCGATAATGTAGTGGCATCCATGAATTTAATGATGGATGACCTTGGTTTTGGTCTCTCAAAGCGTCGAGTCACATTAAGTACTTCAGGTGTCGTACCCGCGTTAAAAGAGCTAGGCAAATACACTGATGTCTCTCTGGCGCTGTCGTTGCATGCACCTAATAATGCCTTGCGTAATGAGCTTGTACCAATTAACAAGCGTTACCCTTTGGAAGTTTTATTACCAGCGTGTCAGGATTACATGAATGGCCTGGCGGATAAGCGGCGGATTACCATTGAGTATACTTTAATTAAAGGGGTTAATGACCAGCAGCAACAGGCTGAAGAGCTGATACCACTGTTAAAAAATATTCCTTGTAAAATAAATTTAATTCCCTTCAATCCCTTTTCTTTGTCTTCATACCAACGGCCCAGTAATAATGCTATACGCCGTTTTCAAGAGATTCTTTTGGCAGCTGGGTATAATACGACAGTTCGAAAAACCCGTGGTGATGATATTGATGCTGCCTGTGGTCAGTTGGCAGGAAAAGTCCAAGATAGAACCCGTCGTAGCCAACGTTATCTCAATCAAACTCAGTTAATTAACACGAAACAGTTGCCAGTGTGAGATAGATCATAAAAAATAACAGTAACACGTGGCAATTGTCTTATTATCTGGGGGATCAAATGAGAAAAGCCAAAGCGTTATTGTTGACGGGGTTATTAGCATGGCAGTTAACGGGATGTGTTACGACAGGCGGTAAACCTGAAGTTGATCGAGAAAAAGCAGCAGAGAGTTATGTTAATTTGGGCATCGCCTATTTACGTGAAGGTGATACCGAAAATGCTCGGGATAAGCTTGAGCGTGCTTTGAAATATGACAGTGACTCGGTTAGAGCATTAAGTGTATTAGCCCTAACTTATCACCAAGACGGTGAGGTAGAGCTGGCAGAGAAGTATTTCCGAAAAGCCTTGTGGGAAGATCGGAGTGATCCTGAAACTAACAACAACTATGCTGCTTTTTTGTATGATATTGGGCGTTATGATGAGGCAGCTGAGTATTTTAAAAAGGCTGCAGATAATACCGACTATTCTGAGCGGAGTCGCAGCTTTGAAAATTTGGGATTAACGCTGTTAAAACTAAAAGATAATGAGGCTGCAGAGGCTAGCTTTCGCCGTGCACTGCGCTTAAATAAAGGCTTACCTCGCGCTCATTTAGAGTTGTCAAATCTTCTGTTTAAGCAGTCCAACTTTAGTGAAGCGCAAAAGCATTACGAGGCCTTTACTCAACTTGCCTCACAAGATGCACGTTCACTGCTGATAGGGATACAAATAGCTAAGGCTTTCAATGATAATGACCGTATGGCAAGTTATGGCTTACAGCTGCGTAAAATGTATCCTGGTTCTTCTGAACTAAAGCAGTATCAAGGTATGATGGCGAATGAAAAACCTTAAGAAAGAAGACAATTTACCCCCTCAAGAACAAGCTGTCTTAACGCCTGGTGCTTTATTGCGCCAGGCGCGCCTCGATCAAGGCATAACGCAAGAGGCGATCGCCAATCAACTGAAAATCTCAGTAACCTATGTAGCCGCAATTGAGCAGGATAACTTTGAAGAGTTACCAGGCTTAACCTTTGCACGAGGCTATGTTTGTAACTATGCAAGAAGAGTTGGCTTGAATCGCGATATTGTAGCTAAAGCCTTTGATAGCTATACCGGGAAAAAGCCTGAAGCACACTGCCCTGAGCCTGTTCAAAAAGTATCTACTCAAGCGGCAGCACATACCCCGCTGGTTAAATGGTTTAGCTATTTAGTCATTATTGTTTTAGTCATTATGACGATTGTCTGGTGGCGATATGACTTGCTACAACGCCAAAATAGTGAAGCATTGGATGCAGACACCAGTGCTGAGCAAATAATGGTTGAGACAGTTGATGGTGAAAATGTTGTTTCCGATTTAATACCTGATCCTGCTGAAGAAGTAACAACTGACCATGCGCTTTCTGCTGAACAGCCTGAAGAGTCAATAGAGGAACAGCAACTACCTACTGAAGTCCCAGCTACTGAGATCTTGTCATCAGAGCAAGCTAGCAATACGGATGAACAAAACGACGTTGAAAGTGTTTCTGGCGGACCTCTATCTGGTCAAGCGGTAGCTGAAGATCATGATGCTGATACGGCTGTAACTGAAAGTACATCATCAGGTAATGAGTCAGCAGCAGTGGTTACGGTAAAGCATGAAAATACCCTTACAGCTGTTTTTAAAAATGAATGCTGGGTAGAAGTACGTGATGCAAAAACCAATAAAATGTTGGCCGCAGGTTTGAAACAGGCTGGAAATTCTATAAGTGTTTCACACTCTGGACCGGTGAAAATCGTTTTAGGCAATGTAAACGCTGTTGAGCGATTGACATTTAATGATAATAGCGTGAGCTTGGAGGGACGTTCACGAGGAAATGTAGCTAACTTTGTACTAGGACAGGACTCAGAATAAATCGCTATGCAAGTTGAATCACCCATTAAAAGACGTAAATCCAGACAGATTATGGTGGGTAATGTACCCGTAGGTGGTGATGCACCCATTTCTGTCCAGAGTATGACTAATACTGAAACCTGCGACGTTGCGGCAACCGTTGGACAGATTAAACAGCTGGAAGAAGTTGGTGCAGATATTGTTCGTGTTTCAGTGCCCTCTATGGACGCTGCAGAGGCATTTGCAGCCATTCGCCAGCAGGTGAATGTGCCGTTAATTGCTGATATTCACTTTGATTACCGTATTGCGCTTAAAGTCGCTGAGCATGGCGTTGACTGCTTAAGAATTAATCCTGGCAATATTGGTCGAGAAGAACGTGTGCGAGCTGTAGTGGATGCTGCTCGAGATCGTAATATTCCTATTCGTATTGGAGTCAATGCAGGCTCACTAGAAAAAGACTTGCAGAAAAAGTATGGCGAGCCAACACCTGCTGCGTTGGTTGAGTCAGCGTTACGCCATATTGAAATACTAGATCGGCTGGATTTTCAGGAGTTTAAAGTCAGCCTCAAAGCATCAGATGTATTTACTACAGTGGCAGCTTATCGCTTACTGGCAGCACAAATAGAACAGCCATTGCATTTAGGCATCACTGAAGCAGGAGCCTTTCGCTCGGGTACAGTTAAGTCATCGATTGGCCTGGGTATGCTCTTGATGGATGGGATTGGCGACACATTAAGGGTTTCGTTAGCCGCAGATCCTGTACAAGAAATCAAAGTAGGCTTCGATATTTTAAAAAGCCTCAAATTGCGGGCAAAAGGCATTAACTTTGTAGCATGCCCAAGTTGCTCAAGACAAAACTTTGATGTCATCAAAACCATGAATGAGCTTGAGGTTCGGCTGGAAGATATCACTACACCTCTGGATGTTGCAGTTATTGGTTGTGTGGTAAACGGTCCTGGTGAAGCTCGTGAAGCCGATATTGGCTTAACAGGTGGCTCACCCAATAATCTATTGTATGAAGATGGAAAGCCTAGTTATAAAGTCACTAATAATGGTTTGGTGGATGAGCTTGAGCGAAAAATTAGGGAAAAAATAGCTCAGCGCCAGGCTGAAGAAGCTAACACCATCATCAAAGTTTAGTAATAGATGTAAAAAGAGTGTGCTGCTGTGCTGGAAGTCTTATAAATAATCCGTAAACTATTTCCCCTTAATACATGTTGTGGCCACGGTGCTTAGCGGCGTCGTGGTTTTAGTTTGTCACTTTAATTTGATAGGTAAAGAGCGTTGGCCACACAAATTCAAGCAATTCGTGGAATGAATGATATCCTCCCTAGCCAAAGTCCCTTATGGCAGTATGTGGAGCATCATATCCATGAGGTGCTGAGCGCTTATGGCTATTCCGAGTTACGCACACCACTCGTTGAAAGCACAGATTTATTTAAGCGGTCGATTGGTGAAGTGACGGACATTGTTGAAAAAGAAATGTACACCTTTGCTGACCGTAATGATGAAAGCATAACATTACGTCCGGAAGGTACAGCTGGCGCAGTAAGGGCTGCTTTACAACAAGGTTTGCTGCATAACCAAGTACAGCGTTTGTGGTATATGGGCCCAATGTTTCGCTATGAGCGGCCACAAAAAGGTCGTTATCGCCAGTTCCACCAGCTTGGTTTAGAGTGCTTTGGCATGGCCGGACCGGATATTGATGCAGAGGTTATTATCTTGACTGCGCGACTTTGGCGCAGACTGGGTATTGATAAGGCGGTGTCTTTGCAGCTTAATTCATTAGGTACACCTGAAAGCCGTAAAGCACATCGTGAGGCACTCATTGCTTATCTGGAAAAGCATCAATATAAGCTGGATGCAGATAGCCAGAAGCGTTTATACAGCAACCCTCTGCGTGTACTTGATAGTAAAAATCCGGACACTCAGGCTATTCTGACTGATGCTCCCATGTTGCTGGATTATCTGGATGATGAATCCAAACAGCACTTTGAACAGCTTAAAGCGTTGTTATCGGCAGCAGGTATTGAATTTGAGGTTAATCCAAAGCTGGTAAGAGGATTGGATTACTACTCAAAAACTGTTTTCGAATGGGTTACTGATGAGCTTGGTGCACAAGGCACAGTTTGTGGCGGCGGACGTTACGATGGTCTCGTTGAGCAACTGGGAGGTAAACCAACACCAGCGGTTGGTTTTGGTATGGGTATTGAGCGCTTAATTCTGCTTTTGGAAACCCTGAAGGTTGTGCCTGAGACAGTTTATAACCATGTTGATGTCTATCTGGTTGCTGCCGGCGAAAATATTACGGTGTATGCATTCCAAGTGGCTGAGACTATTAGGAATAATGTCCCAGGTATTCGACTGAAGATGAACTGTGGTGGTGGTAGCTTTAAGAGTCAGATGAAAAAAGCCGATAAAAGTGGAGCGCATATCGCCATCATCATTGGTGAAAATGAGCTTCAGGAAGGAACGGTTGCCATTAAACCATTGCGGGGAGAAGGCGCTCAACAGGTGATGTCTTTGCCTGAAGCGACAGCCTGGGTTGCTGAGCAGTCTTTTGCAGAATAGTTATTTATAAAAAAACCTGTCAGGGCTAACCTTAGATTCCTGACAGGCTTTTGTTAGTCATTTTTAAGGATCTTTTAACAAAACTGGGCTTTTATGCCAAATGCCGCATGTGAAGTATAAAAATCTGATTAACAAAATGTGTGGCATTGTGGTCAAATAATTCTAAACACATACGTTTTACTTAAGCGCATCATACCCAAAGTACATGATTTTTCGGGTTTGGGCTTTTCGGGTTTGCTGGCCGTAGATGTCCCTTGCAGGCAACATGCAAGCAGTTGACATGCAGATTTTGCAGATTTTTGCAGACTTTTTATAGGAGCTTAGGGTGGATAGTTACCGTACTGAAGAAGAACAAATTGAAGTCATCAAGCAATGGTGGAAAGAAAATGGGTCTGCGATTGTTGTTGGCCTAGCTATCGCACTGGCGGGTGTTTTTGGATACAAAGCTTGGAATAACTACCAAGATGCGCAAGCTGCAGAGGCTTCAGCACTTTTTCAAGATGTTATAAATGTCGTTAACAAAGGACAGTTTGGTACGTTATCTGAAAATGACTTATCTACCTTTAATCATTTAGTGGGTAAGTTGAAAGCTGATTATAGTGGCTCAACATATGCTCAATTTGCCGCCCTTTTGCGAGCACAGCAGGGTGTAAAAGATGATGATCTGGAAAAAGCGCAGCAGGAGCTACAATGGGTATTAGATCAAAAGCCTGAAGAAAACATAGCGCTGTTAGCAAAGCTTCGTTTGGCACGTGTTGTTTTTGCTCAAAATGCTGAAAATGCACAACAGGCTCTGGATTTGATTAATAATGTTGATGCCAAAGCTTACCTAATGTCGTATGAACATGCTAAAGGTGACTTCTATGTAGCACTTAATAAACTGAGTGAAGCACGTGAGGCGTATACTAAGGCAATTGCTGCAGGAGAAAAAGCCGAGCAGGTTGACCCTACTATCCAAGTTAAGCTTGATAACATCGCTGTTGCGAAGGAAGGTGCGTAGATGAAGCGCGATATTCCTAAACCTTTAAAAATAACCACTGTTCTCTCGATGGCGGTAATACTTTCAGCATGCAGTATCTTTGATTCGGAAGATGAGGTTGTGCTGGAGCCAAAGCCGTTAGCCAATTTTGAAGAAACCATCAAAATTGATGAAGTGTGGAGTAAACAAATTGGTGACGGGGTGGATGGTCACCGCTATGTCAAGCTAGTGCCAGCAATTGATGGTGGTAAGCTGTTTGTCTGCGATATTAATGGCGACGTATATTCTCTTAACTCAGACTCAGGTGAGGAAAACTGGTCCATTGAGCTTGATGAAAAAGTGATGGGTGGCGTTGCTGCGGGTTATGACAAAGTCTTTATTGGAACTCAGGCGGGAGAGCTGGTTGCACTGAGTCAAGCAGATGGTAGTGAATTGTGGCGTGCCCAGTTAAGTAGTGAGATTTTAGCGCCAGCAGCAACAGATGGTTCGGTAGTTGTCGTACATACCAAAGATGATAAGTTGATTGCACTTGATATTAATAATGGTGACCAGGTTTGGATTTATGAAGGGAGTCAGCCGATTTTAAGTCTGCAAGGTACCAGCACACCTCTCATTGTATCTGGTGCTGTGTTCAGTGGTTTTGCTGATGGTGAAGTTAAGGCCTTTGTTGCGGATCGAGGCTTCCAGATCTGGAAGCAAAAGGTGGCAATTCCAAAAGGACGTAATGAGCTAGAGCGAATGGTTGATATTGATGGACCTTTGCTACTCAATGAGAACAAGCTTTATGCCGTTAGCTATCAGGGAAATGCTGTGGCAATAGATCCACGCAGTGGAGGTATACTTTGGCAGCAGGAAGCCTCAAGTTATGGTGGTTTAGCTCAAGGGTTTGGTAACTTGTATATGTCAGGTACTAATGGGCATGTTACAGCACTAGACCAGGAAACAGGTGATACACAGTGGACACAAACTGAACTTGAGTATAGAAAAGTTACCCCACCAGCGGCACATAGTAATTACATTGCAGTAGGTGACTATGAAGGCTACGTGCACTTTTTGTCTCAGCTAGATGGGCAGTTTGCCGGACGAATTAAAGTCGATGGTGATGGCGTCGAGGTGGCTCCTCAGTCTGATGGTGTACTACTTTTTGTTTATGGACGAGGCGGTGAGCTGGCTGCATTGAAAGTAGACTTAAAAGACGAAGACTAATATGTTAGCTTAAACAAAACGGCTGCTTACTCGTTAAGCAGCCGTTTTGTTTATACTCGTATTAGAGCTAGTATCCTGCTGGGTATCAGGAGGATATGCTTTGTAAAACTATTTTGAAAACTGGTGAGCTTAGTTGCAGAGTAGTTTTACAAAGTAGCAATATATTGATCATTAAATAAAGTAGTAGCTTATCTGTGTAGTCAATGGGACAGCAAGAAACTGCCCTAAAGTTAAACAGTTGAGTAATCTGCTTGTGTTGAGTATTCAGTGGTATGAATCCAGTTATCGCGCTAGTCGGCCGGCCTAATGTTGGTAAGTCAACATTATTTAATCGTTTAACCCGCTCTCGAGATGCTTTAGTGGCAAATTATGCAGGGCTCACTCGTGATCGCCAGTATGGTGAAGGCAAGCTGGGAGATCGGGATTATATTGTCATTGATACTGGCGGTATTTCTGGTAATGAAGAAGGCATTGATGCTGCTATGGCTCAACAGTCTCTGCAGGCCATAGAAGAAGCTGATGCCGTGCTTTTCATGGTCGATGCCAGGGTAGGTCTGACTGCCGCTGACGAGATGATTGGACAGCACTTGCGCACACGAAATAAACCAACATTTCTGATTGTGAATAAAATAGATGGCATTGATGATGATGTTGCCAAGAGTGAGTTTTATCAGTTAGGCATCACTGAAACAGTCGGTATAGCTGCAGCCCATGGACGTAATGTGCGCAGTATGATCAATCAGGTTATGACATTGTTTCCTCAGCCTGAGGTTGAAATTACTCCCTTTGTATCAGAAGAAGAGTTGCTTGCTGAAGGTCTATCTGCCGATGGAGTGATATCGACTGGAGATAGTTCTGTTGAGCTAACTGAACAATCAGCTTCTGCAGAATCTGAGGTTGAGCGTGAGCATGGAACCAAAGTGGCGATTGTCGGCCGTCCAAATGTTGGCAAATCAACACTTGTAAACCGCTTGTTGGGTGAAGAACGGGTTGTGGTCTATGACCATGCAGGTACCACTCGTGATAGTGTGTACATCCCTTTTGAGCGCAATGATCAGCGATATACCTTGATTGATACTGCAGGTGTACGTCGCCGTGGTCGCGTAGCTGAGTCAATTGAAAAGTTTTCTGTTGTAAAAACCTTGCAGGCTATTCGTGATGCCAATGTTGTCATTTTAGTACTGGATGCTAGAACAGGGCTGGTTGAACAAGATCTTCATTTATTAGGCTTCGTAATTGAAACAGGTCGAGCTTTGGTGATTGCCGTCAATAAATGGGATGGCTTAGAGCAGCGTGTAAAGCAAGATATAAAAGACGAGCTTGAATACCGGTTGGGGTTTGCTAATTTTGCCCGAATTCATTTTATTTCCGCGCTACATGGCAGTGGAGTAGGCAATCTATATGAGTCTGTGAATGAAGCCTATAAAGCAGCAACAACACGCTGGTCCAGCAACCGTCTGACACGTTTGTTGGAAGATGCTGTTGCAGACCACCAGCCGCCTTTAGTGAATGGCCATCGTATCAAATTACGGTATGCTCACTTGGGAGGTTTAAATCCGCCACTTGTTGTGATTCATGGCAATCAGACAGCAGCAGTGCCGCAAACTTACCAACGCTATCTGGAAAATACTTTTCGTCGAGAACTTAAGATTGTAGGTTCACCCATTCAAATTGAATTTAGAACGGGGGAAAATCCATTTGCAGGCAAAAAAAATAAGCTAACAGATAGGCAAGTTGCTAAGAAAAAACGATTAGTTCAGCATGTTAAAAAACAGGAAAAAAAGCGTAAAAAGAAAAAGAAGTAATTAATTGAAATTTAAAATAAAGGTTGTACATTAAAAGCTGCATATTGCAGCTTTTTTTATATATTCTAATAGTGCAAACAGGCCATAGGTAATTAATAAACAGCCTTACTTGGATGTATACCCATAGCGTTTGAGAATTAGGTTTAATCTTTTGATTTAACAAGGGAAATTGTATATCCTTTGCGACCATGAAAGGATTTTGGCTCACAGAAGAAGAATTAAAGGCGTTGCGCATAGCTCACAGGGCTGAGCGCAATCGTCATGCAGCGTATAAAATCAATGCAGTGATTTTGCTTGGTAGCGGATGGAAGCTAAACCAAGTTAAAGAT
>NZ_AUAF01000063.1 GCF_000428585.1 Zooshikella ganghwensis DSM 15267
GCTTTATAAGCTGATGATCGTCTGTCATCTGACAGCTGCTGTGCCTGTTTGGGACGATATCCTCGAAGTCCTTTATTACGCATCAACTCACGAGAGATGGTTGATGGATTTCGTTCCAAGTTCTTAGCAATTTCTTTTTGATTTAATCCTGCTTTTAAAAGCGAATAAATCTGGTATCGTTCATGCTCAGTCAGCTGATTGTAGTTCACAATGCTTCATCTCTTGGTCGGGAGAAGCGCAAACTCTATCAGCTGGCTTCTCTAATGCCAATTGCACTTATTATCCGAAACTGCGAGACATTATTTACGAAACACTGATTATGCCTACTCTGAGCAGCTATAGCGGAGGGCACATACTAAACTATAAATGCAGCCTATAGTATGCTTGAGCTAAATAACTACACATTACTTTCACTTATTGCAGGTAACGACAAAAAAAAAGTCTACTATGCTATTGACCGCGTTAAACAACGTTATGTTATTGTTAAAATAATAACTACATCAAATAAAAATCAACGTAAATTAGATACAGCATTATTTAAAAAAAACGCGGCGCTGACTTCAGACCTTATCCACCCCCATATTATCAGTATTTATGAATGCGGCCTTACCGCTAATCACTGCCCTTATTTTGCGATGGAGTACTGTGAAAATGGTAGTCTTGCAGACAAAATTCAAGAGGGGTTAACTTTAGATAAAACACTTCAAATACTCCAGCAAATTGCCAATGCCCTTACCTTTGTTCATAAAACACATATTACTCATGGGCAGCTAAAGCCCAATAATATTTTATTTCGCAATGACGGTTCAGTGGTGCTCAGTGACTTTAACAATGCATCACTTAATGCTACAACCAAGCAAACATCAGCAGCTTTTTTTTCGAGCAACTATACCCCAGAATACATGAGTCCCGAACAAGCAAGGCGGGTGTCGTTTGATAGTCGAAGCGACTTATACAGTCTCGGCATCATTTGTTACGAAATGCTTTTGGGATTTCCCCCTTTTCGAGGCGATACTCCACTTAGGGTTAGCTTAAAGCATTTAAATTCTGCTATCCCTCAACTACCAGAAAAATACTGCGGACTACAGCCCTTTCTCAACCTGTCATTAGCGAAAAATCCACAGCATCGCTTTCAAACAGCCAAAGAAGTTTCATTTACATTACGTCAGCTACAATATCAATTTCTCGAACATGGCCACCTGCGGGCAACACCACCTGCAAACAGTACTACCCCCTATATACTCGTCAACACACACTCATCCTCCCCCCCATTAAAAAAACAACCTGCAGGGAAGTCTTTATTAATAGCAGGTCTAGTATTAACAGTCCCAGGTATATTGTTGCTCAATAACAATGGACTACGGTCAGATACCTCTATTAACATCAATGAACAAGAACCACCTGCAATAAATCAATCAAGCACGGTTATCTCCAAAATGCCGTTGATAATCAACGTAATACCCAAGGATGCCTCAATTCAACTTAATCATTCTGGCCTCGCGTTTAGACAAGGGATATTACTTGAGCCTGGCCACTACTCTGTGAGCATCAGTAAACCTGGATATCAACCACAGCAACTCAACATACAACACAAACAAGCCCCGACACAGGTGAATTTAACACTTTCTCCTGCACGTTATTCAGTACAAATTAAAACACACCCTCCAGACAGCACTATTCGTATTATTAATATAAAACCTAAGTACACAAAAAATCTGCAGTTGCCTCCAGGGCGTTATCTGGTTGAAGTTTCTCACCCAGGTTACCAGGCTAAACGACAGTGGCTGGAAGTTAACACCTCTGAAGTCAAGCAAACTATCACCCTAACACCAGCTATGAAGCAAGGTAAGATAATTCAACACGCTTTAGCTGAGGGTGTCGATGGTCCCAAAATGGTTGTAATACCTGGTGGCCGCTTTAGGATGGGTGATAATGATGGCATGGGTGCTGCCAGCGAAAAACCCCTACATTGGGTTAACCTTGCTAACGACTTCGCCATGAGCCAGTATGAAATCACTCGGGTCGATTTCGCTTTATTTATAAAAAAAACAGGTTATGTATTTCATGAAGCCCTTAGTGAAAAAGATAGTAGAAAACCCATAACCCACATATCCTGGCATGATGCGAAAGCCTACGCACAATGGCTCAGTAAACAAACTGGCTATATTTATCGTCTACCTACTGAAGCTGAGTGGGAATATGCCGCCAGAGCAGGGAGCTATACTCGTTTTGTCTGGGGAAATAAGCCTCATGTAGGTAAAGCTAACTGTGCAGAAGGCTGCTGGGAAAATCATTTAAAACGCTTACTGAAAGGCTCTCAAGCAATAGCTGTTGGGCAATACCCTGCAAATGATTTCCAGCTTTTTGATATGGCTGGCAATATCGCAGAATGGACACAGGACTGTTACCTAAATTCATATCGCCAACACCCCGCTAATGGCAGCTCGGTCAACAAAGCTCATTGTAGCCATCGCGTCATTCGTGGCGGTAGTTTCACTGATCCTATTGAAAACTTACGTATTGCTCGGCGAGCAAAACGAACACCCGCCTATCGAGATGAGCAAATTGGCTTTCGGCTAGTGCTTGAGCTAAAACGCTAACCAAGTACAGAGTACAATTTTTGTTATCGAGCCAACTGCTGAATAACCTTGCCACAAAACTGTTGTGCAATACGATCAGTATACGCTTTAGCTTTTTCTCGGACACCGATACTGGGAGCCGTTGCAAGGTTATATTGGTCAAGCGCTTCTAGTGGAAGAAGTTTAACCTCACAGTAAGCACTTGCTTCAGTCATTTTATCCGCAAGTTCGCGCCGGGTTTGATCTGCATTTTTAACAAGCACAATATCCCAACGGCTTCTGTTTAAATAAGGCTTTATTTCCTGAACCCGTTTTGCAGGTGTAGCTTGCTTCATAGACCTGGAGCTGTTAGCAAACTTCATATTCACTACAGCCGGCGACTCTACAAGCGGTTGGTCATTTAGAAGAATATAACCTAGCTTAGGCCACTCTTGGTTCAACAGCCGATTTAACAAGGCAACATTGTAGGGGTTATCGGTATTAAATATATTGCTTAAGCTATTCGAAAGCATCCAGCTTTGCATAACACAACTGGTAATACCTTCTGACGCTCGGGTAGGACATTGGCTTTCAACACTGGCTACAAATCGAACGTGATATTTTAACGTATTTTTCAAGGACACTAACCGTAGACCATAATTATTTCTGTATTCATGAAATAAACGTGTTGTACGATCAATATCAGGAATTATTTCCCTCTCTACTGTCAATTTATAAGCAGGTGTTAATAGCCCTTTCTGCTGTTTAAGCAGTCGTCTAATTAATTGCTGATCACCAGAAGGTATAAAGAAAGTTGCAACCGCATAAGGTCTAGCAAGCAGTGACGATTTAACCACTTGGCTGGCCTGAGTGAGCTGATTAGTTGTTAGCCCTGTTGACTGACCTGACGCATCAAAAAAAGCAAAGTAATATTGACCATCACTTCCCGTCAACCATTGATTAGGTCGTTTAAACTGTGCTTCATAAGCACCTAAGTGCTTCGCATAATCATCACCTTTATAGTCAAAAGGTGCTTCTTCAGGACTGATGGAGGTAAAGCCTCCTCCCGAACGTGTGCCCTGCGTTCCACATCCTACCAACAAAACACTCAGTAGTAGCAAACAACTCTGTGACAACTTCAGCATTGCAACACACTCTCAAATAGCATTCATTATTTACTGCTAAAACAACAAGAAGCAAAATATTGCACCTAGACTGATGAAGCAGGAGACACAGCAACTTGCTATGTGATAACCAAGCAGCCTTGCTCAACAGCACTAACACTTTTTAGCAACTTGTTACCCCGAATATCACTACACTACTTGGTGCTACTCGCTCATTACCAGCAAAAACTGTTTCCTGTCACTAAAATACTAGCAAAGTGTAACTTTATCACCGGTCTACGGTAGCATCTTTCTTAAAAACACATCCCACTCTACCACTCTCGATACACCTAACTATACCTGAGTACACATTCAATACACTTCTATATGAACTTTGCTTGGCGTGATAGAGCTATCAATGGATTATATCCCTATCCCATTGATATGCTGTGATGCCTTATAACCAAGAACTGTGAATTGTTTTAGCATTTTAGTACTTTTATGCGCCTATATATCTAAAACACTGCATAAGAAAACATCAGACGTTTATAGCAACGAATACTGCAAGACGTTAGATACAAAGGAGGAGGACCTTGAGCAGGTCCTGTTAGCGGTTTCGCAGCTGTCGTACTTCGTTTTTAAGGGCCAATAACTGACTGTTAACTTGGCGACGGAAAGCGTCAATAGAGCGAATGGACTCATCTACACTTTTCAGTTTTGCCACAACATCAGACTGAAGCTGTTTACCAGAAACTTGCTTATCAAGCTGTGCCAGTTGTTCTTGTAAAGCCGCCTGGGTTGCTAGTTGCTCAGTACTGGCAACAGACACCTGGCTAGACAATGACTGCAACTGTTTCTCAAGTTTGGCAAGCGCTTGTTGTAAAGCCTGTACTTGTTTAACACTCTTTTTAGCTTGCTGTGTATCGGAAGAAACCTGCTTATAGCGTTTTTCCAATACTTGTAAAGATTGGTTGGTTTGTTTCAGCTGACTTGATACTGGCTGAAGTTCTGCTAATAGTTTTTCTTGCTGAGCCAGCTGTTTTGTCACTTTAGTAATGGCTGCTCTGTTACGCTTGTTTGATAAATCCCAAAGTTTACGAATTTCTGAATGAGCAAGCTTTAAATCAATTTGAATTTTATCAATCGCCTGCTGAATTTTACTACCTGACTCAGTAAGAGATGCATCAGTAGCTGATACTTTGCCTGTAACATCCTGCAACTGCTGAATTGCTTTGTCATAGGCTTGTTTTGTGGTATTTAGCTCAGCTTGTAACGCCGTTAGCTGCTGATAGCCAAAAACACCACCACCTGTCACAGCCACGACGAGCAGCAGTAGTAATAATATCCAAAATGGATTAGTACGTGTTCTAACCTCAGGTTGATTTACCTTACCTGGTGAACGTCGATGAATTGCACGGTCAGCAATATCGTCCCTTGCAATTGCCATACTTGGCAAGTCGTCATCGATGTCTTCAAGGTGTCTACTCATACAGTTGGTGCTCAATAGTTACTCAATAAATACTATACCGCTGATTGTAGTGGAATGCCGTGCTTAACCCAAGTACTGGCGTAAGTCGTCTAAACCTTTGATAATGTACCTCCAGCAAGATGCCATGACAAAAAGCGAAGTCAATCATAGACTTGCACAGGCTCCAGGGTGGCATAAAAAATTATTTAGGAGATTTCACCGTGTTCCGAAAATCGCTGGAACAATTGTCGCACAGCGACTTTAAGGAATTACTGAGTGGTAGAAAGTGTTTGTTGTATGGTGCCAATGGCTATACAGGCACACTGGTTGCGCGTAAAGCACATGCCCTTGGCCTATCTCCTATTCTTGCAGGAAGACAAGAGCAGTTTATTATGCCCCTGGCCACTGAGCTTGGCTGTTCTTATCGTATTTTTAATATTTTGAATGGTGATGAAGCTAATGAACAGCTAAATGATATTGATGTTTTAATCAATTGTGCTGGGCCATTTCCTCCTAATACAACCACGCTGTTAGAAAGCTGCCTTGCTAATGCCGTACACTATTTAGACATCAATGGCGACTTAACCACCCTCGTCAATGTACAACGCTTTCATAGCCAAGCTCAGAAAACAGGCATTGTATTGTGCCCTGGCGTTGGCTTTGATGTCATCCCAACTGATTGTATTGCTGCTACGCTAAAGCATGCATTACCTGATGCCACATCCTTATCCCTGGGTTTTGAAGTGCATGGAAAACTAAGCCCTGGCTCAGTCAAAGCACTTTACAATGCAGTCGCTAACGGTTGCCAGATCAGGCAAAATGGCCTGCTCATCCCAATACCATTTGGCTATCATATACGTCACATTGATACTAAACAGGGTAAGAAAGTAACAACCGCGATTCCTTGGGGTGATCTTGCTTCTGCGTTTTTCAGTACACAAATCGCCAATATTGAATGTCTTTACCCTGTCAACGCAACCCATTTAACCTGGCTAAAACGTTTACGCTGGTTTAGGGGGTTACTCAAGTTTCCTTGGCTCAAGAAGCTTGCGTATTTATATATATCATCCAGATTTCAGATACCAAATCATATAGAGCGCAAGCAAAGTGTTACCTACTTTTGGGGTGAAGTGAAAAACTCCTCAGGAATGATTAAGCGAGCTTCTTTAGAGGCAGCTGATGGTTATGACTTAACGGTTGCAGGCGTTCTGCTCGCATTACAGTTTCTGTTGAACTATGCCGGTGAAGGAGGATACTTCACGCCCTCTCAGCTTATGGGGCGAAACTGTGTAGAAAGCCTTCCTAACACCTCAAATATTCGTATTACAACTCAATCACCCTCTTGAAAAACCACAAGTCAAACCCTATACCAAGTAGTTAGGAAAATACATAATGAAGGGTATAAATAACCACACATGAATCACGTAGATAGGCATCAGCCAAAATGCTAAGATTGCATAAAAACTGATGCCTTTAGTGAATGTTTTGTGGGTAACATCATGTGACTTATTATACATAAAACACCCCAGACCCATGGGTATATGTATAAAAAGGAATCGATGAAAAGAGGAATAAAAAAATACCTCTCTATAGTAACTTTCTCAAAGGGAAAACCTTGTTGCCTAGACTTCAGTTAACGTACATCAATAACTGTTTTGGCAATCCGTAATTGATTAGCACCTAATGATGAGATAATGGGAGTAGCATATGGCTATCGAACTACCAGCTTTACCTTATGAGCGCAACGCCCTTGAGCCACACATTTCTGAAGAAACTCTTAACTACCATTATGGTAAACACCACAAGACTTATGTTGACAAATTAAATGGTTTACTGCCAGGCACAGCACTTGAAGGCAAAGATCTGGAATATATTGTTAAACATGCTGAGGGTGGTATGTTTAACAATGCGGCACAAATTTGGAACCACACATTCTACTGGCACTGCCTAAGCCCAAACGGTGGTGGTGAGCCTACAGGTGAACTTGCTGATGCCATCAACAAAGCATTTGGTTCATTTGAAGACTTTAAAACTCAATGGAATGACAGAGCGGCTAATAACTTTGGCTCTTCCTGGACATGGCTGGTTAAAAATGAAGACGGTAGCGTGGAAATAGTAAACACCAGCAATGCAGCTACCCCTTTGACAACTAACCAAAAGCCTTTGTTAACCGTTGATTTATGGGAACATGCTTACTACATCGACTACCGTAACTCACGTCCTGACTATCTGAAAGCATTCTGGGCGTTGGTCAACTGGGAGTTTGCGGCCAAGAATTACGCAGAATAAGTTTTACAGTACAAGTTAAGCCATAACCTGCACGTAATAACCTAAGTCAGTGACTTCATCTCAACAAAAAGTCACTGGCTTAATTTTACCAATGAGCATAACTCCCGCTAATTGGCAGTTGACGACCCATCCCAAAAGAGCGGCGTTGTAAACGAATAATAGGTGGAGCCTGACGGCGTTTAAACTCAGCTCGATCAACTCGTTTTTTGACATCAGCAATCACCTCAGCCGACACTTGTTGCAAAATAACACTATCTTGCTGTTGCTCATTCACCGAAATTAAATCACCTTCAATATACTTTCGCAAAATAGCATCTAACACCGGATATTCAGGCAATGAATCACTATCCTGCTGATTTTCAGCCAGTTCAGCTGAAGGTGCTTTGTCAATAATTTCCTGAGGAATAGCGGCTTCTGGATGAAGCTTATTATAGTAATTAGCTAACGCATAAACTTGCATTTTATACAAGTCACCTAATGCATTTAATCCACCACACATGTCACCATACAAGGTAGCATAACCCACACTCAGCTCACTTTTATTACCCGTTGATAACACTAAATAGCCAGTCTGGTTACTGTACTCCATCAACACCCGACCACGAATCCTCGCTTGAATATTTTCAGCGGTGAGTCCTCTTGCAGGCTCCTTAAATACATTCGAAAAAGACTGTAAAGATAAAGCAAACTCATCATCAATAGAGTAGGTATAAAGCTTAATGCTCAAGTTATGACACAACGCTTTTGAGTCTTGTAGACTACCTTCTGATGAAAAGCGTGAGGGCATGGTAATAGCAGTCACCTTATCAGCCCCAATGGCCAGCTTTGCAAGTGCTATTGTCAAAGCACTATCAATTCCACCAGAAGAGCCTACTACAATTCCAGGAAAACCACACTTAGCCACATAATCCCTGATACCCATAATGAGCTGCTGATAATAAAGTGTCGTATTATCCATACTGAGCAAACTCACAACAGATGTGTTTTTATCAGCTTTATCAGGTATCATTAGCGTTGCAACATGTTCTTCAAATGCTGGAAGTTGAAGTATTCCTTGCCCTTCTCCATCACAAACAAAGCTCGCACCATCGTAAACAATGTCATCATTCGCACCCGTTTGATTCACATAAACCAATGGCGCATGACAGTGTTTAGCAATTTGCGTGAATCGTAAAACCCGTTCTTCCTGTTTTCCTGTATTAGAAGGCGAACTGTTTATGGCTAAGATCAAATCAGGTTTTTCCCGAGCAAGATCCTGCACTGGATTATTATCATAGTGATAAGGCGCTTGATCATTCCAGCCATCTTCACAAATTAAAAAGCCTAACCGGTGACCACGGAATAAACAAACACCGGGTATTTTTCCTGGTTCAAAATGGCGTGCTTCAGAAAAAATATTATAGGTTGGTAATAGTTTTTTATGATAAATAAAACAACTGTTACCACTTTCAATTAACATCAACGCATTATGGTACGGTTTACCAGAAAACGTATTACGATCAACAAAGCCTATAATAATACCTGCTGAATATTGCTCAGACAGTTTTTTAATACGCTCGATGTACTCATCCTGATTAGCTATAAAGTCTGGTTTATCCAATAAATCCAGCGGGTAATAGCCAGTAATACAAAGTTCAGAAAAAACAATTAAATCCGCTTGATTTCCCTGTTGCTGTATCACATCAGCTATTTTATTACAGTTTCCTGCCAAGTCACCAATACGATAATTTAATTGGGCTAAGGTTACTTTCATAGTCATTCCCCTTTAAGCAGCAACAGCAAAAACCTGTTTTAAATAAGTCACAAATGTCTCGTCATGACACATGACCTTTCCAGGGCTATCAGATAACTTAGCAACAGGTTGACCATTACACTCCACTAACTTCAATACCATATTGATTGCTGGCACACCAAGGTCATGACTTAAGTGAGTGCCAACTCCAAAACTGGTTTGCGTCTGCCCTTTGAAATGCTGATAGATATTGAGGGCTTGAGTAATATTCAATCCATCACTGAAGACTAACTGCTTACTTTTAGGATCAATATCAAGCGCCTTATAGTGTGCTAAAGCCTGCTCTCCCCATAGTATGGGGTCACCAGAGTCATGGCGCAGACCATCAAATACTTTTGCCAAGTAACGGTCAAAGTCACGTAAAAAGGCTTGCATACTAATCGTATCAGTCAAAGCAATACCAAGCTCACCTCGATACTCTTTAACCCATGCCTCAAGTGCCGCTTTTTGGCTATCTACCAGCCTGACATCTAATCCTTGATGCGCCTGTATCCACTCATGGGCCATCGTACCAATAGGTGCAATATCCATTTCTCTGGCAAGATAAACATTACTTGTTCCAACAAAGAAGTCTGGTAACTCGTGCTTTAATACATCAACAACCTCGTAATGCCAGTTTCGGCTGAATCTTCTGCGCGTACCAAAATCAACCAGTTTAAAGCCTAAACGACCGGAGTCAGGTTGAGCCTGTTTTATTTGCTTTATTTTTTGATAGAGACGTTGCCGCCCCTCATCGATAGATACTGTGGAATAATATCTACGACTATATAATTCACTAATTATTGCCAGCAGAAAAATCTCAAAATGCGTTACCTGTACCCAGGGACCTGCAACAGTAACTGCAAGTTGGTTATCCTCAATACCCACATTAATATAGTGTGCTTGTAATTTAAAGGTTGCCAAAAAATCAACAAAATCGGGCTTTAAATACGGCAACTGTTTTAAGTATCGTATTTCATCCTGCTTAAATGTTAAGCCTGCTAATGCCTCAATTTGCTCACGTAGTTCAGGCAGCAATGCTGTTAAATCAATCGAGCTACGACATTTAAACTTAGCAACTACGTCGGTATTAGGGTATTGATGCAACATCGCCTGTTGCATGGTGAACTTATATAAATCAGTATCTAATAATGAGGTAATTATTTGTTCTCTCATGTTACCTCTCCTCTACGACACGATCTTCAAATCACTACTACGGGCAATAAACAGCACACCAGCATTACCCATTTCTGCTTTAGCATGAGCAGCTGACTCAGGCGCAAGTCCTCTGGTCGCTGCTAAATTAACAATGACCTTGAAACCAGCAGATCTCAGCTGTAATGCGGTTGTTTTAACACAATAATCCAATGCCAGTCCTCCCAGCACAATCCATTGAATTTGGCGAAAATGTAAGAACTCAATGACACCCGTACTAAGCTTGTTTGATAAATCATGAAAACATGCTCCATAAGGATGCATATCTAACTCAATCCCTTTCCAAACAAAAAAATCATACTCAGCAGGCTCTGGCAGTCCTGGTAATAGCGAAAACCCCTTGCTACCAGGAACTGCATGCACAGGCCAACGCACATCAACATGTTTGCCTTCTACTGGCTGTAACGGAGGGTGATCTTCATCTGCAACCCAAATAGCATGTGGGCTATGTGCATCTTTGGAGCCAATGCGCCAACCGGCCAATTGTGCCTGAGCATTTAGCTCTTCCACAATAGTGTGGCCATCAGGTACAGGCAACTCATCAGAACATAATGGCGTAAAAGTTTGCTGGGCGTCTACATCAAAACTGGCCACAAACTGCTTGTTACCGAGATTCATGCTTTTATCTAAATACATGGCCACACCCCTTAATAAATCAAATTCACTTACATAGTGAACCTAATTCATTTACATATCAAGTCTATCTCACTACTTTCAACTTTGTTTAACATGCTTACATAGCGTAAACTGGCCTCCGGCTGATAAGCCTTGTATTAAACCGCGTTTATCTGCTCAAAAACGATGTGACAACCGAAGAAACCAGGTTTTAATGTAAGTATCATCCGAATAATCAATGAAAAATATTTGCAGATCAACAGCATAAGCTATATATACATGACACATGGCTTAATACGATTAATATCCGTTGTACGGTGCTGATAACAGGCGGAGGCGAAGTTAGATGCCCATTGATCACACTATGATCAGTGAAGAAGAATACTTGCAACAGTACAATATTAACCACTACACAACTCCACTCTGCAGTGTCGATGTGGTGATATTTCGACTTCACAATCAACAGTTACAGGTGCTGACCTGTGCACGTAAACAGCACCCTCATATAGGGCAACTTGGTCTACCTGGTGGTTTTATTGATATTGATCAAGATAAAGATTTGGATGCCACAGCGCATAGAAAACTTCATGAAAAAACAGGTATGAGGGCACCCTACCTTGAACAAGTAGGTACTGTTGGTAACCCTCAGCGTGACCCACGAGGTTGGTCAGTAACCGTTATCTATTATGCACTATTGCCTGGCACTGATATTCAACAGCAAACAGAAGATGTACGATGGTGCAGCATAATCGGAGACAGTGTCACAGAGCAGTTAGCATTTGACCACAACCACCTTATTTCACAAGCATTAGAACGACTCCGTAACAAAATTCAATATACATCTTTACCGGTCTACTTATTACCGGAAGAGTTTACCCTTGCCGACATACGCGACGTTTTTGCCGCTATTTTGAAAAAAGCCCCTCCTATGCGTTCTATTCGCAATCGCTTTTTGCACGAAGATTTACTCGAAGATACAGGCAAAAAACGCTATGGGAGCAATCGTCCTGCAGCGCTTTACCGCTTGAAAAAAACGGCAAAAGCCCACTTTTATAACCGGCTTTATCACACAACTCAGCAAGAATAAGTAGTTATCCTAATATTGATACACTATTTTCTTGACAAAATGTCTATTGTTGCGTGTTTTTTAGACATGTGGTCATCGCCACCAATATATCCGCTAGTTATGTTATTAACTTCATAGCTTTTAAGTCACTGACTCAGTCATAATAATAAAGCTAATAATCCTAAGCTTCTTTTTAAGGAAACAGCAAACTAGCGGTAGCAAAACCTAAATACTAAAAAATGTGAGGAAGGCTATGCACACAAACACTACAACTTGCTGGCATAAACAGCTGTTACTTTTCTTCGCTGTGCTTTTATTCACAAATACTGGAGTGGCAGACGTTCCCCCTGAACAGAAAATGGAAATCAACCACCTTGTTGACTTTGTTCGGAACTCAGCATGTCTTATGGAACGAAATGGCGCGAAACACAGTGCTACTGAAGCCGCATCCCACATTTTAAAGCGATATGATTATTTTCGTGATGAAATTAATAACACAGAAGACTTCATCCAAATGACCGCCTCCCGTAGTACTATTACTGGCAAAGATTACCAAGTCCTATGTCCGAATCTCGAGCCAATGCGGGCTCAAGACTGGTTGCTTGCAGAGTTAAACAAATTTAGAACTGTACAAAGCAATACAGCTTCTGTCACTCTTAATTAGTACACATCTGATGATAATGTGATTGCTCAATTTAGTTTCCTTTAAGAAACTGCATTGCTAATTAGCTAACACGATCCAAAAGCTAACTAGCACAGAATCCTGCTAATGTGCTGAAAATATAAAACGTTAAAAAAGTGAACAACCACATTATCATCATCGCCTTTCTCCTAAATTCAAAATATCTCACTCCTACCCACCTTAATGAGTCACACGACTATTATGTCATTGCTTGTTATAGACTAATACCCTCAAACTTTTGCTAAGCTTACATCAGTGCTTAATCACCTTAGGGCCTGTAAACACTATTTGATTAATAAGGAGCATTATAATGAAGGTTATGGTTGACCTTTGTATTATCCCGTTAGGCGTTGGCGTATCACTATCGCCTTATATTGCAGCCTGCAAGCCTATTCTTGATAATGCAGGACTCAGTTGGGAGCTACATGCTTACGGTACCCTTATCGAAGGAGAGTGGGATGCAGTATTTAGCGCAATCAAAGCTTGCCATGGAGCAATTCATGCTATGGGAGCGCCACGAATCACAACAACTTTAAAAGTCGGCACTCGGACTGACCGAGATCAATCTATAGCAGATAAAGTTTCCAGTGTAGAAAACAAATGGTAAATTCATGCCTCAAACACTCACAACAGCCTTGGTCTCCACTTCTCTTTATGCACTCGGCATCTGTTTCACAGACAAATTCAAGCTTTGCAAACCAACTTATTACAATCCCCAATCACGCTTAAACAAACAACTGTGATATATCAATGTATAACCTGGCAAGACAACGGATGGGTAATGCATACCGAGCTGTTTGTCGCAAGGACATGGTAAACAAACTTACAGGGAAGAACTTACAGCGTGTTCAAGGGACATTATGTAGACTTTGCACAAAAGTATTTCAATCAAAAAATACTAAATAACCACGCTTTACTGCAGCCATATTATTTACTTGTAAACGGCACTTTATGTTTATTATAAATTGCTTTAACCTTTCCTGAGTCTATTAGAGACTGTAATATTGAATTCAGTGTATCTTTTTGGTCTGAGTAAGGAGATTTTTTGGAAAGTGCATAATAAACTGGTTCTTTTCTAACATGAACATAATCTGCATAAACATATTGACTACCCACTGCACCACCAAATTCTTGCTCTTGCATTTTACGGTCAGACTCTATCACTGCCAATACGTTAACTTCTCCACTTGATAGTGCTCGAGCCATAGCAGAATAGTGTCCATACAGCTTTTTATTTAAGGAGTTATCGTTATTAAACTCGTCAAAATAGAATGAGCCTCGTTTTGCACCAACTACCAATCCATATAAATTGTTATAACTTGCTATTTTAGTTTTAAGCTGAGTTTCTGTTAAAAAAAGTGTATTGGCAAGCCGATACCCTACAGGACCCAAAAAGTGTAAAAATTTCGCTCTTTTTTCATTTAAAGATACTCGTGGAATAATATCTACTGTACCCAGTTTGATATCTTTAATACTCCGTTGAAAGGGACTCTTACGCCAGGATATTCTATAACCACCCTCTTTTGCTACCAGGTTCAAGATATCAACCAAAGGCCCTCCTGGCTTACCTCCAACCTGAAACATAAGGGGGGGACGTTCACGAAAGTCTGCTCGTAAGACTTTAATCTTTGCCGCATAAGTAAGGCTACTGAACATCATTAATGCTGACAAAATAACAATAATTTTTTTCATCATTCTTTACCTTACTCATCACTTTTCGAGCATAAGCGCTACCCTGTGCTATACCCTTTATTTTAAAGGTAATTATATCACCATTATGCAGCTTTCACATAAACGAACACAGCACAAAAAAGCAAGATTAAAAACGATCAATCACTCATTAATGATAATGTGGTTAATTTTTATTTTTTCTCCTTCAGGTGTCGCTATTGCACATTTAAATTGATCTCGACGTTCCATCAATCGAAGAGCACAACAATATAGCTTTTTTTTAAACTCATAATAAACAGTTTGTAATTCCTTATCAGGGTAAATACAAAAACTATTGATGGGTAATGACATACCAAACCCTGAAAACTTCATAACAGCTTCTTTACCTACCCATATACTATAAAACTGTCGAATAGCATCAGGATCACCCACGCTTTTTAAAAGAAAAGCATATTCATCAGGGTGAAAATAATCCCGGGCAATGTCATGCCACTGCTTTCGAGGGTTTATATACTCCGTATCAACACCAACAGGAACACTCCTAGCGAGCAAATACATATACTTATGTTTAGTATGAGACACATTAAAGAATAAAACCTGGTCTTTAAGTTCAGGTTTTCCATAAGATCTCGTTGCCATAGCAACAGCTTCTGGAGAGCAGGATAAATAGTAGCCAAGCAGTACTCTTAGCATAGCTCTACTCACAATCATTCGATCCCGAGCTTGAGCATATTCTACAGAAGAAAACTGTTTTTTTTCAGAAGCGGTCAGGTAGTGCATAAGCTCGTTATGTGAAGGCAATACCTGTCTATCTACTTCAATTAATAAAGCCTCTTTTTCCGAAATCTGCTCAGGAATATGAGGCAAAAACAAACTGTTTACCGTATTAACACTCACTCCATGCCTTCCAGTTCGATATTGAGTGCTTCACCAGAAATTTGGATCTCCCATAACGAACATAATAGTGACAAGGTAATAAATGCCAGACTCAACCCAAATAAAATCTCACCTACACCATAATACTCAAGCAATATCGCAATCATCGAAAAGGTACATAGTAAAAAACTAAACACGCCAAACCACTGCATACTTCGAATTAGGTTAACTCTTTTTCGTAAATTCGTTATTTGTCGCTTAGTATTACATGCTTTTCCTTGGTCGATGCGTTTACGCAACTCCCTGATTAACTGGGCTATTACTAAAAACCGGTTTGTGTAGGCTAATAGTAATAGCGATATTGCTGGAAACAATAGGCCTGGTGTAGTAATAGTAATTTGCATAAAAAAACTTCTGCTAAACAAGAATTATCAAAATTATACAACGAATTGATAGCAATAAGGTGTTAACCATCAATGAGTAGGCACCGTGTAGCTTCTATACTCATACTTCCCCTCTCTGAAGCAACCTCTTTTGAGGAAAATACAGCAAACAATAACGCCATCAGCACCTTGGGCTTTGCTTATACAGTACACTACAGTAAAATGAGCTATATGTTTATAACCAAACTGAATAAACTTTAGTATATAGATTAATATGATAACGTTTCGTTTGGGGACTCAGGGCACTACTTCACATGCGCTATCAACTTAAATAACGAGCCTAGCAGCTAAGGATTGCACTCATAAACATACCTGTACAACAAAAACCATAAAACCAAAGGTATTTTTCTCAGACTAATCACTGGAGCCACCATGACAATTGAAGCACGACACTGGGTAAATACTGCAATTCAACAGATTGAGGCCGACTTTAAGCGCTCTGCAGATACACATCTGATTAAACTGGATATTCCAAGTGTTCCTAATATTGACCTCTACTTTAAAGATGAGTCAACACATCCTTCTGGAAGTCTAAAACACCGCCTTGCTCGCTCACTATTCCTTTATGGCCTTTGTAATGGCTGGATTAAAAAAGATACCCCCATCATTGAATCCTCATCAGGGAGTACAGCGATTTCCGAAGCTTACTTTGCACGGCTATTGGGGCTTCCTTTCATTGCGGTAATCCCAAAAACCACAGCCCCTCAAAAAATAGCGCAGATTGAGTTTTATGGTGGCCAGTGTCATTTAGTTTCTCCAGACCAAATATATGCTGAGTCAGAGCGGCTCGCAAAAGAGTTGAATGGTCACTATATGGATCAATTTACCTTTGCCGAGCGTGTTACTGACTGGCGTGGAAATAATAATATTGCGGACTCAATCTTCAGACAAATGAGCGCGGAACGCTATCCCGTACCAAACTGGATTGTAGTAAGTGCTGGCACGGGTGGAACCTCTGCTACGATTGGTCGTTACATTCGTTATCACCCTCAGCGGCATCATAATACTCAGTTAGCTGTCGTGGATCCTGAACACTCGGTTTTTATCGATTACTATCAAAGTGGTGACGCTAGCTTAACAAGTCACCAATGTTCACGTATTGAAGGTATTGGCCGTCCTCGAGTAGAACCTTCTTTTATTGCGACAGTCATTGACCGCATGCAACGTATTCCTGATGCCGCATCATTTGCCAGCATCCACTTTCTCGAAAAAATACTGGGACGTAAACTGGGAGGCTCCACAGGCACTAACTTCTATGGCACTTTACAAATAGTCAGTGAAATGCAACAACGTGGTGAGCATGGCAGTATCGTTACCTTGATTTGTGACTCAGGTGATCGCTATTTAAACACGTATTACAATGATCAGTGGTTGAAAGATCAACAGTTTGATTTAGTCCCTTATACACAAGCATTAGAGTCTTTCTGGAATACGGGGTATTTACCGAACATTCAATAACAGCCACAACAACGATAAGTTTAATCGAGAGGTTGATATACCCAAAGCGAAGGATTCTTAGCAGGGCTAGTCTGGCCTGTTAGGGTGTGCGCTATGGATTGCGCACATAAAATTGATTCGCAAAGGGTATAGTCTACTGACTATCATCTGCATAACTACTTAACGGCTTGCATGGTATGATAAAGTCCACATGATAATGCTCATCATGCCTGACCCACGATCGGCGCTTAGAAAAAGTTAAATGCTTACGTAAATAGGCGCCATCTGCTGTTTGCCAAAGATAAGGTTGCAATTTGGGGTCAAAAATAATACGCCAGATTTTAATACCACGTTGCGTTGCTGTCTGATGCAATGCTCTTAAATGAGCTGCAATCGCAGGAAAATCAATATATAAATCATCTGTACGACCCGTCTGATCAAATTCAACAGCATAACCGAATTTATTAAACACATGAGTGGGTAAAATACTGGGTTGTCCTGACTTGTCTTTCACTGGAACCATAAAGTCCACTGACAGGCCATTTTGATGTGTTTTATGGGGCCTAAAGCGTCCACCTTCTTTAAAACCTGTTTCACCGAATTTAAACTGTGTTTTAGGCAATGATTGACTCAGTGCTTGATATGCATCCAAAATCACACTCCTTACAGTGGAGTGAACATAAGTACGCCCTAAGGCTGCAGCAGTAACACTATAGGTTATAAAGTTTTTGCCTTCGTCCGGTAAAGAGACACCATTTAATAGGCGGCCGTTTGCAGTTGTGCCATAACAGGTACTGTTTACTTGCGTACTACCCACTGCAATGCCACAACAAAAACCTAGCATTAAACCAAACAACGTTTTTACTAACATTATCTATAACAACTTTGCTTCTATTACTGAGCGCAATCTAACACACTATTCCCAAAAACACTTAGCGTCTTTGTCCAAATATTTCAATAAAAAATACCAAAACTTACATGCAAACAACTTGATATCCTAATCTCTCATACCAAAAACGATAGCAGTTACCATCGTTTTTGGTACAAGTAAGAGCCTATGTATTTTTACACAGCTTCCCTATGGAATGCTCCAAGTTCCACTTCCTGCATTTCTATTATCTTTTTTCGCAGTCCACCGGCCATTACCTGTACAGGTTGGCGCACCCACAATACTTCCAGTAATCGTAATGGTATAGCCATCCTGTTGTATTGTAACATTCACATCAAATTCAGGTGGAGGCCCCTTCTTAGTTGTTATTACATTACCACTACCTTTACGACCGCTGACGGGATCTCTAGGTTGTGACTGACCATTAACTGTCCAATCAATACTGACAAATTCATTATTGGTCATTGTAAAAGTTGTATTTACATCCATCGAGATGCCTGTTGTCACATCCGCACCAACCCCCTTCATCGCTCCGGTCATAGCACCACAGTTAGCGAGTACCGCCGGAGGTGTAACCGGTGCAGGTGTGCCATTGTTACCACACCCCGAAAAAAAAACTGTTAGGGCTACAACCCCTATACTCAAATATCCCTTCATTTGCAGCATCCTTTCTGTCTTTTACCTATTTAATCTATTCGTTAAAATGGTGAACAGTGTTAACCCCTAAAGGTATTAGGTTAAATTTAAGAGTAGCCTACAAAACTATTTTTTATTTATCACTTGATTGATAACATGGCAAGTGAGAAAAAAACGTACTGCATATATTTATTTTGTAAAAAATATCAATTTCAAGGAAGGTGAGTAGTGAGTCACTCAGATAGTTTAATTAATGTTACAGATAATATCTGGCTATGTAATGGAGAAGACGTTAATTTTTATGGGTTTTCATACTCAACCCGTATGACCATTATTAGATTGCCTGATAATAAACTATGGATTCACTCCCCAATTCATTTAACCCCATCGTTACAACAGGCCCTCAAAGAACTAGGCGACATTTGTTACTTAATTGCTCCCAATAAACTACACCATTTATTTTTAACAGACTGGATCAGCACCTATCCCAAGGCATTGATATTTGGAACACCTGAGCTTTGTAAAAAAAGGGATGATATTTCATTTACTGCAGAGCTAAAGGATACACCAGAAGAATACTGGCAGCAGGATATCGATCAAACTATCTTTCATGGCAGCCCTGCGATGGAAGAAGCCGTATTTTATCATAAACCATCTAAGACATTGATCGTGACCGATCTTATCGAAAACTTTGATCCTGACCATTTTGGTCGTTGGCAGCGTGCCATTGCCCGATTTACTGGCGTTCTTGCTCCCCATGGGAAAATGCCTGCCGATTGGCGACTAAGCTTTTCTTTTGGTAGCAAAAAACAAGCACAACAGTCTCTTGACCTAATATTAAAGTGGGATATAAATACGATTATTCTTGCTCATGGAGAGTGTATATTCCAAGATGCGCACTCGTTTCTCGATGAGTCATTTAAATGGCTAACCGAACACCATTAAAGTGTTAAATTATATGTAACAGACCCTAAGAGCCAACAGCAGTATGGATACTTTGAACCGGTCGTCTAGGGCTGACACTTGCAGCTGTATTTATGTAACCGGCTCGCGCTACAAACACAATTCTTTCATTATGACACTGTAATAAACTTTGCAAAGTCCCCCGAGGCTCATCATGTTGCAACAAAACACTGATTGGATGTAATGCTACACCCATGTGATGAGCCTGCAACCAAATCTCCATCAGTCGAGCACCTGTCATAACTAAATTGCGCTTACTTAAACGCTCTTTGTTAAGTTTTATAATTAACAACTGCGCTGACTTATCAACCAACTTACTCAGTTCTGTCGCCATATGCTGTGGTACATTAACCAAGCGCAGCATCTGCATGACTAACGGAGATAAGATATACTCATAAAACTTTATTTTTCGCTTTGGCATGGGGCCAAAAAGACTTTGCAGGTAAAAACCATCTTCAGCATCATCCTGCAAATCAAACCGTAAATACCGATAGGTTTCTTTCCATGCACGATAACTTGAAAAATCCAACGCAGCATATTTTGCAACCAGCTGTGTCACGCCATGAATATGGTCAATATCTTGTTCAAAATGGGCAGAAGCTTCAAGCCCCGTGAGAAGCTGGGGCCAATGATTAGATAAAAGATTACTTATCGTTTCTTGATCAAACAAGTCATCCTGAAATAAGCCCCGAAATGTACGCCGTGTACTTACCAGCTCAAGCAGTTGATTAAGCCGAGATGTTGTTCGACTAACCTGATATTCATTGTCAGCTTCAAAGTCTTCTGTACTAAGAGTCATTGCAACAAGCAGTTCACTTTCATGCTCGGAAGCCAGCTGTAACCATGAAAGATTTAAATCATTATCACATAACCAATGAAAACGACAACGTACTTTTTGCTGGGTAACCGCTAGCCAAAATAGCCCTAAAAAAAGACCACAGCTTACATACATCTCAAATCGCAAACTAGGTAATGCATTTAATTGACGCTTTTTATCTAGCGCTAGACAACATAATAACACATTGGATTTTAACGGCTTATCTAATAATACATCATATTGTTTACCTGCACTTTCCAGTGTAATTACCTTCCATGGTTGGCAGTTATGAGATGAGGGTGCCCAACGAGCAATTTCAATCGCATTATTTACAGCATCTAACAATTTTTTATTCATGATGGCCCCTCAACTGACAAAATAAATGCTAACAAACGTGTAAACAGAAAATCAAGTATTGCAAGCCTACTTTTTGCAACCCTCCAGAAAATGATTGTCAGCGCGCTCGATGCTTTTACACAGGCTTTGAGCAACGTTTTTTTAAAGGCAAATTTATATTCGATTGCCCAGAGTAGCCCATTTAATAATTAGCCCTGTAGCCAAGACCTAACTGGACACCTGAAACTTCCTCAATGACTTCAGCCATTGAGGTAAATCGCGAAACAAGCCCTGCAAAAACGTCCGTATTCATATCGTTCGAAAAATCAGCGTGACTGGTCACTTTAATAATTTCTACATAATGATATGAAGCATCTGGGGCCTGAGATACCCTGTGAACATCAAATTGTAATACACTGGGTAAATCTGGGCATGTTGCATAGTCAGTGGTTTCAACCCAACGTTCAAAATCAGAGGCTTTATTAATATCCAATAGTCGTATTTTATGAATAATCGTATCCATATCTTTTCTCCTTAATATCTACAACTAGTCATTATCACTTGCAGAAACTAGTAAGTGGTAATTAATTCCACCCGTCCCAAAAGAACTTACAGCAGCATATCGCCGACTATTACTAGCTGGCCATTTTTTATTACTAGACACTATTTCAGCAGGTATTTTAATTAACGGTAACCGTGGATCAATCTTACCTCTTAATAATGTCGCTGGTATTATCTTATGATGTAATGCTAATACTGTCTTCATTAGACCAGCGCCGCCAGCAGCAGCAAAAGTATGCCCATTACTTGCCTTCACTGAACCTATCATTAGCGACATTGACCTTGGCTTAGCGTTATTTTTCTCATTGCCGTATACATTGTTAAGCGCTGTGAGTTCAGCCATATCTCCCAAACGTGTTCCTGTACCATGGGCCTCTACATACTGCACATCACTTGGTTTGTATTTTACTTGAGCGAAAGCACGCTCAATTGCAAGGGTTTGTCCTTCAGCATCAGGTGCAGTCATTGAACCAGCATCAGCAGACCCAGCAATCGCATCAATAGTCGCATATATTTTATCGCCAGCCTGCTTTGCATCAGATAGACGCTTTAATACAAAAAAGGCTGCGCCGTCACCAGGGGAAAATCCGTCTGCTTGATTTGTAAAAGGAGAGATTTTTTCCTTAGAAAGCATCATTTGTGCTGAGCAAAGTACTAAGTCTCGCAGGTTCACTGGTAACTCAATTCCACCCGCTAAAACCAAGTTATAGCGTCGCTGTTGTAATGCCAATACCGCATTCTGTAATGCTGCAAAAGTAGATGCACATGCAGCTTCTACCGCGAAAGGTGCAGCGGGTAACTGCATACTTTGAGCAATTAAACTCGCCGTTCCACTGGCCAGTGCGCCATCCAGTGTTAAATGATTAATATCGTCTATAATATTATAAGTAACTTGTGATGCGGTATATTCTGGGTAAGCCTGTTGAATAATTTCAGTCAACTTATTTCGGCATAGATTGGCAACATTCTCACGCTCTTTCGATAGACACAAGTTACTGGCAACAATTATTGCAGCGTTAATATCCGGTAGTTGTTTTTCAAAAAAACCACTGTCTTGTAAAGCCTCTTCAGCAATGGCTAAAGCAATCTTTTGCACCTTATCCATACGGGCTATACGCTTTGGAAATAATTTAAACCTAGCTAAACTTGAATCTTGCCTTTGCAGTATTGCTCCTATTTCAGCATAGCTCGATAAGTACTGTGAAGGCCCATTATGATAAAACTTTTTTCTTGGCAGAACATCATCAGGTATTCGCTGCAGATGATCTGTAGAAGCTAATAAATCCTGCCAAAAAGCATTTACCGAATCACTTTGTCCAAAAGCACTACCTAATCCGACAATAGCAATAGGCTCTGAATCAAATAGTGCTTCGTTTTGCGTAACAACTTTATTACAGGAATTAACCGACTTTTGATTAACAAGGTTAGAAATTTTACTGGACGCTAAAGGATCGCTCAGTATTATATTCCAATTTAAACCATTTAACGCAGCACCCATTACACTCGCGATATATCTGTTACTATCGTTATACCACGACTGCTTAAATGAGCTTTTAGTTACAGCCGATGACTTATGCAATAAGTCTGAAATTTCATGATTATTTAATACAGATGCAGGTAGTGTTTGATGATGAATTGCCAAACTGGTAGCAACTACACCTGTCATGACTGCATTTGCAAATGTATGCCCATAGACTCCCACTGAAGTATTCAAATAAAGTGGTAAGCCCTTTTTCCTTACAGCATATATACTATCCAATGTACTTAATGTAGCAGCTTTGTCTGATTCGTTTTCAGCAAAGATACAATCGATATAATCAATACTATTGATATTTATCCCTGCATAAGTACAGGCCTTTTCTACTGTGGATAATTTAGCTTTACTATCTGCATTATATTTAAACCCACAGGCAGAATTATTTGCTGCAATACCAGAAATAACAGCATAAATATGATCACCATTGTCTCTTGCATCAGTGAGTCTTTTTAATACAACACCTGCCGCTCCCTCCCCAAGTAGAGCACCATTACTCTCAAATGAAAATGGGTTGCTGCTCCCTGATGCACTAAATCCTTTTTTATTTAACATCAATGGCATCAACAAACTTTCAACACATTGCGCGGTTATCACCATAACCGCATCACTCAACCCTGCTTGCAATGATAAGGCTGCCGATTCCAAAGCAAAAAAACCACTTGCATCAGCACTTTCAATAGCCTGTATACGCCCATGTAAACCGAAATAACTTGCAATACGAGCAGGAATACTACTCCCCATTTCGCCAACACGATCATGAGATGAACAGCCAAAATATTCGTGAAGCAAATTTTTCAGTAACGCTAATTTCTTTGTATCAGTTGCTAATATCTCATCCAGTGATGTTATACCTGCTAACTTAAGTGTATTTAAATAGGTACTATCAAAGCCAAAGCAAGTTCCACAAACGACATCAATTTTATTGTTTTTTGAAACCTGATTTTGTAAAGCAGCACTATGAAAACATTGTTCTGCCACATCCAGGTACATACCCGTAATTGAAGCAATGGCTTTCCTATAAATAGGAGGAATACGAAAACGTTTTAAATCAAAATCAACTGTTTTAAAAAAAGCGCCCTGCCAATTTGAGAAAAGTGACTTAACATCAGAATCATAAATTTGAAACCGAGATAATGGTAGTCGACTAAAATAAGTATTTGCTTGAACAAACTGCTGCCAAAACTGTTCTGCATTATGGCACTGAGGGTACAAACAACCTACCCCTATAATAGCGAGTGGCTGTTGAGTATCAACAACTTTCATATTTTGTCCCAATTAAGTCAGAGAGTGTACTTTTCTCACATCAGTATACTCTTTAATAATCAAGAAACTTCCTCAGCCTTAGACGCATTATTATTAATTACTTTACGTTGATTTTTGCTAGATAACGCTTTTAATGCTATATAATCAATTTTCCCATTAGCATTTTTAGGTAATTCAGGTAATAGCCTAATAAACTTTGGAATCATGTAACGCGGTATCTTTTGTGCACAAAACTGTTTAACAGCAATAGAGGTAATCTTGTTTTGGATATTCGTTAAACTGCAATATGCAACAATGTGCTGAGAAGATTCTGTTAACTCCGCAATAACAGCCACTTCTTTTACTTCTTGCATAGAACTTATCGCAGATTCAATTTCACCCAGCTCTACTCGATTACCATTCAACTTTATCATACGATCTTTTCTTCCAAGATATGTTAAGAAACCACGCTCATAACAAACTAAGTCACCTGTCGCATGAATACCTTTCGAATGATTGAGTGAGTTTACACTATCATAATGCCGCCAATAGCCTGGGGTTACACATGGCCCTGTAACAAGCAACTCCCCAACACAGCCTTCACTAATAACCGCTTGTCCTTTTTCATCTATAATTTCAATGGTTGAACCTGGTAACGGTTGACCAATATATACCGGTTTATTAGCTTGCAACACGCTTTTTTCAACCTGATAGTAGAGACAAACATTCGTTTCTGTTGGACCATACAAATTAAATAAAGCACAACCATCAGGTAAATAGCACTCAAGCTCACGTAAATGCTTTATAGGAAAAACCTCTCCAGCAAATAATACATAACGCATAGTACTCATCACTTTATGCATATCAAACTGTGCATTATTTAATAAAATTAATACTGAAGGCACACTATACCATACAGAAATATTAAACTGTTCAATACCTTGAATCAGTGCATTGACATTTCGCTGTTCATCATCTCTTATAAGCCATACAGCCCCACCCACGGCAGCAGCCGCAAATAAGTCAAATGTACTTAAGTCAAAGTGGAAACCTGCATGATTTGCAAATACATCATTACAGGAAATTTGAAAAGTACTGACGGCCCAATCAACAAAATAATGTAGATTACCATGACTAATTTTCACACCCTTAGGCATACCGGTTGAACCAGATGTGAATAAAATTGCTGCAAGATCCTGTTCATAGCAGGACTCTGGCTCAGGCAATGGCGTACCCATATAAGGGAGCCGTAATAAAGGAATTACCGCTGCAGGATAATTTGCTTCAATCGCAAAATTCAGGTCTGCATCAATCAAAATTATTAGCTGGATGCTTGGTGGAAAATCATGATCTAATGCCTCAAATCGTGCGCAGTCAGTCACAAGAACTACCGGCTCGGATTTCTCTAGAATTTTGCAAGCCCGATCCAAAGGTTGTGAACCATCCATAGGTACATAAACAGCTCCCACCTCCATTGCAGCATAAATAGCTAATGGGTATTCACCGCATTTAGGCAACCAGATGGCAACACGCTCTACTTTCCCAACACCATGTATTTTAAAACATCCCGCCAAAGTTCGAACATTGAGATAAAATTCCTGGTAAGTTATTTTATCAACACCAACAAAAGCATCATTGTTGGCAAAATGTTGAGCAGAAAAGCGTAAATAATCTATTACCGGACAAAATTTATAAGTGTCCATCGTAGCCCCCCAGCCTATACCCTTTTATATTATAGCCTCTACGAATTATTAATAAGGCCAGACTAACCCCAACTTTCGCTTAGAAGGTGTCTTAAAAATCAAAATTTAAGCAACTCTTTTGACTAAAATATGCAGCATAGCAATGTGAATCATTGCCTCACTATTTCTCGTTAAAACTTCATAATCTTTAGAATGACGCCTATAGTTGATTAACCATGAAAAAGTACGCTCAACAACCCAGCGTTTTTTTACAACATTAAACCCTTTACCCGCTTTTTCAACGACCTCAAGTATTATGCTACGAGTGATTTCATGGGACTCTTTTACCCATTCAACGACTGG
>NZ_AUAF01000064.1 GCF_000428585.1 Zooshikella ganghwensis DSM 15267
GTTAGGTCATCAAATCCCCGATGACACGCTAGGCAGCGATAACGTTTTCGGGCAATTTGCTTTTGATGATTACCATTGCCTTCTACTTGTTGAGACTGGCAGTGAGGGCAGCTGACGCCATCAGGCCAACGTCTCTGACGAATAAACTGGTAGCATTGCTCATCATTTACCAGTTGTTTGATATTGATCATTCTTTGCTTATTACTGACTTAATTTACCCAAATAGACGTGCATAATACATCTTTGGTTGTATTATATGCTACCCCCTAGGAATCCATATAGAGCCATAGTTAATACTGTCGACTAACTCTGAATTGATTGGAGCATTAAAATTAAGGCAACAGCTAGCTCATAGACTCACTAAAGTAGGTATTCTCGCTAGTGTAGAAAATATATTGATCACAACCGGTTGCCAGAGTGCGATGATGCTTTGTTTAAAGGCATTTACCCAGCCAGGTGATGTCGTCGCTATTGCAACACCAGCGTATTATCGTATTTTACAGTTGATGGAAGTGCTGCAGTTGAAAGTAATCGAAATCCCTACGCATAAGATGTCAGGGATTGATATTGATCTGTTGCAAAAAGCTGTGGATGAGTGGGAAATAAAAGCAGTGATTGTTAGCCCTACGGTAGGTAACCCTTTGGGAGAATCCATGCCGGTAGAGAATAAGCAGCAGTTGTTAGCACTTATAGAGAAAAAATATATACCACTTATCGAGGATGATGCGTTTGCTGATTTAAGCTTTGAGCAGACTCGCCCAGAGCCTATCAAAGCACAGGATAAAAAAGGAATGGTTTGGTATTGCGGCACAGTCTCAAAAACCATAAATCCTCAGCTTAAAGTAGGCTGGTTGGTTATGGGCAATAATGCTGATAGTGTTATCTACCAGCATACTTTAATGGGGATTACGCCATCGCAACTGAATCAGTTAGCAATTGCAGAATACTTTGCCCAAGAAAAGCACCAAAAGTGTTTACAGAATACCATATTAACGTATCAACAAAGATATCATCAGCTGTTGAGCCTAATTAAAAAGTACTTCCCGAAAAATATAAATATCTCTTCGCCAACTGGTGGTTTTGTCTTATGGGTGGAATTACTAGACTCTACAAATACCACTGAACTTTACTTTAAAGCAAAACAACAAGGTATTTTGATTACACCAGGAGAGTTATTCTCTGTTCAACCTAGATATAAAAATTGTTTTCGTATTAATTTTGCCCAGTCATGGACTGAAGAAAGAATTGCGGCTATTAAAAAATTAAGTCAATTACTCTATTCTCTGTAAGTTATTTTATCTTTTAGATATTAATTGTAGGTTTTTAATTTCTAAATAATGCATGTTTGCTTGTATGATATGTGTTTGTGGTGCTCTTTAGTTAATTATTTAATGAAGTTTGTATTTTATATTATAATTGTTTTACTGGGATGTTTTATTATTAAATGAATTGAGCTTAAAGGAATCAGGCAAAAGAAGTAAAGCAACTCGTAGTATCAGGGAGTTATAGATGTGAGATTGCACCGAATAATTGAGCGCTTACTCCTTAATAAACTTATTTCTAAGTCATCTGGTGAATATGGAGGGTATGTTCTTTATAAACCAATACAAGATGATCGTCGTAGCGATGTTGAATTGCGTTCCAAAATAGAGTCGGCGGCACGTTGGGTATATGCTCAAGAAATGGAAGCCGCTGAACCAAAATCATCTTGGGGGTTGTCTCTTCGTAATCGCATTTGGAGTGCGACAGTTGCAAGCCTATTACTGTTATTACTGTCACCACTATTAATCTTTATCGCAATTAGTATTAAATATACTAGCTATGGGCCTGTTTTTTTTATTCAAGAAAGAACAGGTTACAAGGGCCGACGTTTTAAAATGATCAAGTTTAGAAGTATGGTTGAAAATGCAGAGGATCTGAAGAAGCACTTTTATCACTTAAATAAACATGGGAAACACTCCGTTGACTTTAAAATTGATAAAGATCCTCGGCGTACATTTATAGGTGAATGGTTAAGGCGGTTTAGTCTTGATGAGCTGCCCAATTTATTCAATGTCATCAAAGGGGATATGCGATTAGTGGGTCCAAGACCAACATCGTTTTCGGCTCATGACTATCCTGATCAAGGCTTAGTCAGACTGGCTGTGTATCCGGGAATAACAGGGCTATGGCAGATAGGAGGTCGAAGCCAGCTAAATTTTGATGAAAGAGTTAAACTTGATTTACAGTATATAGAGAATCAAGGCTTTTGGTTTGATCTGAAAATATTATTTTTAACGCCAATACGGGTATTAGAGGGCAAAGGAGCAAGTTAGGTTGACAGATCAAAACTACACATACCCATAAATAAGGGTATATTTTGTTAACAGGGAAATAGGTGTGATTAAGATGTTATCAATTCCCTGCCATTTGAATTTAACGAGTGCTTTATTAGAGCGGGAGCACGCTTCGATTTTTTTTACAGCAGCACATACTGAAGCCGGTTGCTCTTCCAGTTTAGTGGCAGTTGCTAACGCTATTGTCAGGCATATCTCGCGTTGTGTATTAATTATTGATGGTCATCGGGGCCATAGTAGTCTGACCAGTCAACTACTCTCGACAACTCAAAAAGGATTTTATAATCTGGTTTACACTAAAGAAATGCCTGAAATTAATCCACTCATTTGGCATGAACCAAATGGTTTGCAGTGTGATTTTTTACCTTTTGGCTGTGATTACCCTCTTCAACAACCACTTGAACGTCAACGCATTAAGTTTGTACTTAACCAGTTATCGCAGCAATATAAGTATGTTTTATTTGATGGCCCACCAGTGTTTTCGAGTCCAGAAGCAGTCAGTATGGCAGCCCAGTTTGATGGTGTAACACTGGTATTACAGGCTGAGAAAACACGCTGGGAGGTGGCTCAAGCCGCTGTGGATCGGTTACAACAAGGAGGGGCAAATGTACTGGGTGCAGTGCTAAATCAGCGCAAGTACTACATGCCTAAGTGGATCTATGACTTGTTATAACAGATGGCTGCGACTAATCGAAAACTTGCTAGCACTGAGGTCGAGCATTGTATTGTTCAAGCTATGGATAGTGGTTGGTTGTTTATTTGTCGTAAGTGGCTGTTTTTTACAACCAACGATGAAGTCATATCAAATGCCTGCAGAGTTGTTTGGTAAAACAGGAGAACATATTCCTGATCAACGTCTTTTAGATGAGCATGAGTTACAACCAGAAGATGTGCTTGATATTATTTATCATTTTGATATTAACTCAAAAGGTATTTATCGAATAGCTACTCATGATCAACTTGATATAAAATTTATTACGGCTCCAGAATTTAATGAAAGTCATAGGGTAAGACCTGATGGCTTTATTTCGTTACCTTATGTGGGTGATGTTAAAGTTGTAGGGTTTACCGTTGAGCAGTTAAAAGGTCGATTAGCTGAATTATATAAAGAAATTTTGATTGAGCCTCAGTTTTATATCACTGTACCTAAGTATCAAACAAACATTAAAGAACTGAAACAAAATTTATACCACCCTGCCTATGGTTTAAGCCGTGAAATTCTAGTACGTGGTGATCATCGAGCCTCTTTTCCACTTATTGGTGATGTTGATGTTAAACATAAAACAGTAAGTGCGTTAAGAAAAATGCTTAATAAACGTTATGGTCGGTTAAATACAGCCCTACAGGTTGATTTGTTACTTAAGCGGACTCAATCGAGTAAAGTCTTCGTATTTGGTGAGGTGGGTCAGCCTGGCGCATTCCCTATACAAAAACCTATTTCAATTTTATCGTTAATTGCACTAGCGGGTGGTGCATCTTCTGATGCAGAGCTTAGCTCAGTGCTAACTCTGCGACGAGAAAATAATGAAATGGTCGCTAGAGTTTATGATATACGTGAGTCTATTCGGACAGGTAAAGCGGCTATCAGTTATTTAATGCCTGATGATATAGTTTTTATTCCCAAAACACGACTGGCAGAGGCCGGTGATATTGCCCGTATGCTTGGCGATGTGATTTTATTTAATGGCTTTGGCTTTTCATTTAGCTACCGGGTTGATAGCAAGGATAACTAATGGTCGAAAAGTCTAGAAAAGAAACAGTAGAAAATTATTTACATGAATTTTTACGTATCTTTTTTGCCAACCAAGTATTGATCATTAGAGTTTTTATTACATTTGTAGGTATTAGTATTTTGGTCCCTTTTGTTGTTGATGACCACTATGAGCTTACAGGTGAAGTTTTAGTCTTGTCTAAAAAATTGTCTCAGTCAGATGCGGATACGGTGTTAACGGGTGATACAGATAAGTTTGTGCCATTGACAGTGATTGATATGGAAACAGAAAGTAATATTCTTCGTTCGACAGGACTGATTAGAACTACTGTGAGTGAGTTATACCAAGCTGGAACATTAACACTGTCGTCAGCTGAACCAGCTTCTTGGCTGGGAGTTGCCATTGACAATTACGTTATACAGCCCTTAAAGACGTATATTACCCAACCAATAAGTCATTTTTTTAGTTCAGAACAGGATGATATTCAACACCAGGAAGTTGATCAGCTTACTACTGAGGTCATTGAAAATTTAGCAATTGAGCCGGTCCCTGGCTCTAATGTTATCAATGTTACGTATACTTCGATTAATCCTGAACAAGGTGTGATTGTAGTGGATCAATTACTGAATAACTATTTATTAATACGTGATCAATTACAATCTGCTGAATTACCTTATGATCTGTTCAAAAAAAAACGTGATCATTATCGAGAACGATATGCTGAGCTTGAAAAGATGAAGTTAGATTTGCTAATGAAATATCAAGCAGCAAATCCTGAGCAGGAATTAATACAGGTGCTCGCAAGTTATGATGATGAGCAGGAAAGTTTACATGATTATTTAGATTTAAAGCTTGAAAAAAAGCATTGGGTTGAGTATTTAGCACGTCATTTAGAGTACTTGCAAAATACAAATCAGTTGACCGAATATACTTTTCCTTACACATTTACGGAAACGGCAGGATCAGTGGCTTATGATGATAAAGAAATCAGGCTGCAGTTGGAAGAAGTTTCCAAGCTGGTAGGAGAGTATGCCAATGCTTCTATGTCATTTAAGCCTGATAGCTTAAAAGTTAAGCGCATAAGAGCACGTTTGATGAGAGAGCGTCAATCGTTATTGAAACTAATTACTAACCGTATACAACAGCGTCAAATGGAATTAGCTGTTTTGGAAGAAACTATTGCCGTTAAACAGCAGCGCCTCAAGGAGTATGAACAGCGTATAGATGCTTTAAGAACGGTCTCTTCTCGTGTAGAACAAGTTGAAACCGAAATAAAAGCAATGAATGAAGCTTTTTTTTCTTACAGTCAGCAGTTTGAAGAAAAACGAATGATGCAGCTTGTGGATAATGTCCGTTTATCTAATGCAAGAATCTTAAGTAGACCGTTTATTCCCGCCGAGCCAGCTTTTCCACAACTAAAAATAATCCTACCAATAGGCGCTGTAACAGGGCTTCTTTTAGCGCTGGCTATTGGTTATTTAAGAGAGTTTTTTGATCATACCTTTAAACAGCCGAGCCATGTGGAGAAATATTTAAATATTCCAGTGTTTGCCACCTTAGATGATATGACAAAAGATGAGGAACCATCTCAAACTAAAAATCGAGTAAACTGGTTTGTTGAAAAAATAAAAACAAAGTTAAGGTTTTAGTCATAATGCTTTCAACATGTAAAGCAAGGGAAACCCCATCTGAAAAGGCCTTTTTGCATATCATAAGCAGTAGTGGTTATTATGGTGCTGAGCATGTGTTAGTCCAGTATTGTAGCTGGTTAGCACAATATCATCATTATATTATGTGTATATGTCCTGACTATAAAACGCTTGATTTATTACAGCAGGAAATGGCAAAAGAGAATACCTCTGTATATGGTGCTGTGGGGCAAAAGCTATCGCTGCTAACTTTGGTCAAAAGTTGTCGACAGTTGTTGAAAAGTCACAACTTTGTTGCGATCAATTGCCATGGTTATAAAGAATTATGGGTTGCATTATTGACTGCTTGGAAGTGGTCCATACCCATTATTATGGTACAACATGGCTTTACTCGGCGAAACGTTAAAATGCGTTGTTACCAATGGCTAAATATACTGAGTTGTCGCTTAAAGAAAGTTCATATGGTGTTGTGTGTTGCGAAAGCGATTGCTAAAACTTATCAGCTCGGCGGTGTACCCAAAAATAAAATTATAATTATTCCCAACAGTGTGGATGTTAAGAGAAATAAATTGGATAAGAATACAAATAAAAACCCTGATAAGCATACTGATCTTTATATGTTTGGTTTTATCGGGCGGCTCAGTGTGGAGAAAGGCCCTGATTTGTTTTTGAACGTATGCCAATCTTTTGTCCAGCGTTATCCACAAGCTGTGCCAGTAAAAGCTGTGATTATAGGGGATGGCCCATTACAGCAAATGTTGCTGGAATCGACAGAGCAAAACCATCAACCGCAAATTGACTGGGTCGGATATCAGTCTGATGTTCAACATTGGCTGCAACAAATAAAAGTTTTACTAATTACTTCAAGAACAGAGGGTACTCCACTTTGTGCATTGGAAGCGATGGCGTTTGGTGTGCCTGTAATTGCGTTTGCTGTTGGTGGTTTAGTGGATTTAATTGAGCATGAACAAACGGGGTTACTCGTTCCTCCTGATGATCTAAATCTTTTTGTAGATACAGTTTATCGTTTACAACAGGATGACATATTACGAAATAAAATAATTAAAAATGCATTGGCTAAGGTTGAATGGCTTAATCATCACAGCAAAGAAAAGGTGCTTACGTGTTATCGACAGTTATTGATTTAGTCATAGTGTCAGGTGATATTCATGCTGCTGTTTAGATGCTTAAGCAGCATTATTTTTATTACGTGTGTAGCGTTGTTATTAACACCTTATGCCTGGTTGGCACCTTTTATTGCTTTAGGTTGTATTGGTTTAATCGTTTTATACCGGCATCCAGCGTGGGGGTTATTGGGTTTAATTTTTTTGGTGCCTTTTGAGGGACTTTTTGAAGGTACTCGTTTTTTTACTGGGGCTAAAGTGCTCGGTGCAGCATTACTAGTGATCGTAGCTTGTCAATTAATACTCAGACAATTACCAATAGCACGTTTGGGTTCGACATTATGGAGGCCATTGACATTATTTTTACTGTTTTATGTGATTAGCGTCTTGCACTCTAATTACTTTGAATTATCCATAAACAGCCTTCGCCAGATGTTAACGGCAGTAGCTATTTTTATATTAACGCTTGTTTTAGCAGAAGATCTTCGTTTTAAGCATATCATGTCGACATTGGTGCTTGCGGTGGCTATGACGGCTTTGATTGCTTTGTACCAATCTTACTCAAGTGATAATAATCGGGCTACGGGACTACTAAAAGACCCTAACTATTTTGCTTTGCTAGTCAGCGTAGCCATTGCGATGGCAGGGTATTTAATTCTTCATCAGCGTAACTGGTTGATAAGCCTGTTTTGGGCGGGGATCCTAGTTATTTTACTGATGACCTTTATGAAAACTTACTCGCGTTCAGGCGCATTGGTTTTATTGATCGTGATAGGCTTTGCGATATGGCATTATCGTGACTATTTGCACATGATTCGAGCGCGGCATTTAGGTTGGGTATTACTTTCATTAGCAGTTGCCATGCCTGTTTTACATTTCTCAATACCTGAAGATTATAAACAGCGGCTGTTTTCACTACTGTCGTTACAAAAAGGGATCAAGTCATTTGATGATCGTTCATTAGGACGGCGTGCTTCTTATTTAGTGGTTGGTTGGCAGTCGATTAAAGATAACCCTTGGATTGGTTCAGGACCAGGTTCTTTCCCGGTGAGCTATGCTTATTCTGGATATGCAAGCGCATTTTCGCTAAGTCGTCGTGAGCCTGAATTATTTCGACGTGCTCATAACACTTATTTGGAGCTTGCCGTGGAAAGTGGGCTAGTGGTGAGTTTACTTTTTTGTTGGCTGGCTTGGCGAGGATTGTTGGGGTATTGGCAAGTTAGAACGATAGCATTACAGAAACAGCGATTTTCGCTGGCATCAAGTGTGACTCATTTAGGGCTTGCTTTTTTAGCACTCTGTATTTTTTTGTTATTTTTGAGTGCACCTAATCATAAGTATTTTTGGTGCATGCTTGCAATTGTAGAAGTTGTTCGCCGTTATTGTGAAAAACAAAGCAGGGCTTTGACAGAAGAGAGCCGCCATGAAGCATCGTTATAGCATTATCATGCCTATGTTTAATGAAGCTGAGCATATTCAACGCTGTTTAAGTGCAATGCTCAGTGCTATTCAAAATAGAAAAGAGTGTCAATTAACGGTCGTTGATAATGGCTCAACGGATAACAGTGTACAACTGGTCCAGCAACAGGGAGTGACGGTTCTGGAAAAAAAACAACTCGCTATCGGTCAGCTGCGAAATGAAGGTGCTGAAGATGCGAAAGGGGAGTGGTTAGTTTTTGTTGATGCGGATATCGAGGTACCAGTTGACTGGTTTAAATATGTTGATGGCGTTATAGAAGCAGGATTTGCACAGGTTTTTGCTTTTGTGGATATCGCTCCAGACAGTGCTCCTTGGTATGCAAGAGCATGGGCACTTCGAGTGTTAACGCGGCGGGGGCAAGTGACATCGGTCGATACCCTGCCAGGACGCAATTTAATTGTATCCCGTGAGGCTTTTGAGCAAGTGGATGGCTTTGATAGTACATTGATTACCGGTGAAGACAAAGACCTTATTCGTCGTTTACGAGCACAAGGGGCAAGTGCTCTTTCAATACCACACCCGAAACTGCTGCATTGGGGCTATGAGCGTAGTTTTGATAGTTGGTTAAGGAAGGAATATTGGCGGCAAAGCAGTCACAGTGACTTAATTTATAAATATGGCTGGCCATGGCGGCTTGTCCGTTTTCCACTAATAGCTCTGTTACATTGGCTATTTTTAATTGTTGTATTGCTTAGTTCTCTGTGGCATAGCTGGCTAATAATTTGTTTGCTGCTGTTATTCATACCAGGTCTACTTTTAAGTTTGCGATTACCAAGTGTGTATTTATCTTTTGTATTAATTATGCAGTTAACTTTGCTTTATACCCTTCGTTTTTTGGTAGCAGGGGTTGCTGTTGTCTGGTTTTGGCGTAGGCCTAAGAATTCATGTTAATGCTGCTATTTTGGCTAATCGTTTTGTTTATTGCCTATACCTATGTAGGTTACCCACTTTGTATATGGTTTATTGCAAGTTTCGTAAAAGATACTGGTACTAAAGTAGATCGTGAGTTTGACTCTAATGTTGTGGGGCGTGTTTCTGTGATTATTCCTGCACATAATGAAGCCCAATATTTAGTTGCCAAATTACAAAGTATTCTTACTCAAAGTGCAGCTGAACATATTGTTGAGATTATTATTGCAGACGATGGGTCTACGGATGATACCGCTAAAGTTATTAAGTGTATGAATGATCCAAGGATTAAGCTCATAGAACTTAGTCGAAGCGGCAAAGCGGCAACACTCAATACGGCAGTTGAAGCATCGACAGGAGAGTTGTTGGTGTTAACTGATGCAGATAATCTTTGGCAGCCAGGTACACTCCAGGCATTATTAATGGCATTTCTTAATGAAAAGGTTGGGGCTGCGGGTGGTAAATTGGAGTTTCCTGCTATTCATCAACAAGGGACAGGCTGGGGGGATCGTTATTACCGACTTTTTGAAGGCTGGCTCAGACTACAAGAAGATAAAGCTGGTTGTCTCATTAATCTGGATGGCGCATTACTCGTTATTCGCAAGGCACTTTGGCAGCCAGTGCCTGCTGGGGTAACCGATGACTTTTTTATAAGTAGTGCAGCATTAATTGCAGGCTATCAGTTAGCTTGGGTGCCACAAGCTGTCGTTGAAGACCATAGCACTTCAAAGCCCCGACAACAGTTTCAACGAAGGGTACGAATTACCTTGCGTGGACTGCAAAGCATGTGGACCAGAAAATCACTGCTCAGTACTCAACAACCAAAACTTGCCTGGGCTTTTTTCAGTCATAAAATTTTGCGTCGAGCCGTACCATTATTGATTCTTTTATTACTACCCTTGAATGTAATGTTATTGTCGTATGGTGTGTTGTTTAAGATGCTGTTTATTGCTCAGCTTATTGCTTATCTGTTGATGGGGTTAGTGCTTGTATTGCCAGGATATCATTGGCCAAAACCTTGTCTATTCATCGCATTTTTTCTTCAGCAGTTAGCAGCGATGAGTTGGGCATTTATTTTATTCCTTTGTGGCCACCGTGTTTTGCAATGGACACCTGATACGGGGCGACAATTGAAGTAAATTGGAAATGATAGTTAAACAACAAATAAAGCAAGGCCTGGGTTATTTAGCATTTCATACACCCTTACGGATGCTTACTGTGCCATTTAGAGGTGCATTGATTTTTACGGGGCATCGTGTTTTACCACTCAGTCAATTACAGGGATATTATGATCCTGGTACTGTCATAGCCGCCGAATTTTGGCCTAAGTGGTTGGATACCATGCAAGACGTATTTGAATTTATAGCACTGGATGAACTGCAAGCTTCACTGAATGCAAGATCCGTCTCAGGGGCTGGTTTTTTAAAATATAAAAAGCAGCTTGCTGTAATGACCTTTGATGATGGTTGGTGGGATACCGCTGATTATGCTTGGCCACCCTTAAAAGCTCGGAATATTCCTTTAACACTGTTCTTAACCACTGGCTTAGTCAATACACAGCAACTTTTTTGGTGGCAGGCTATTTTCGATTTAGCTAATCATGATGAAAGTCACGCACAACAATGGTTAAGTCAGTGGTTAATAAGTCAAGGAATGAATGTTGCGCGTTTAGATAAACTAAACCTGTTGCCCTGGACTAAACGTATCTCTCAATTACCAAACGACTTGTCTCCTGAGCAATTAATAGAACTAGCCAATGCAATTGCTGCACAGTTACCAAATCACCGCCATACATTAAGCTGGTCACAGGTAGAGGCGTTGTCAAAAGAAGGCGTTGTTATGGGAAGTCATGGGTTAAACCATGTGAGCTTTCCTGCCCTGACAACTGATCAGCAAATCAATCAACTTAATGAGTCTTTAGTGACAATAAAAAAACATACCCAGCTAGTGAGTCGCTACTTTTGTTATCCCTATGGGCATGTTTGTCAGCAACTCCAGCCTATACTAAATAAATGTGGATATCATGGGGCTGTCACAACGAAGCCAGGCTGGGTTTCTCAAACAACAGATTCTTATTTTTTACCCCGCATTAATCTGCACTATACCATGGCTGCTAGGCCTGAATTACTTGGTTATCGCTTATTAAAGCTAATATTGTGTAACTAAGCATGGTTCCACTAATGAGAATGGTTAGTTGAATGACGCAACGGACACGGAAACAATTATTAGATGAAATCAGTCAAAGCTTTGTTGCTAAAGTCGTGTCTATTGTTGTTCGCGTATTACGGGTGGCATTGATTGCACGCATTCTTGGACCATTTGATAGAGGTATTTTTGCTTTACTGAACAGTCTTGTTGAAATTATTTTTGCTGCTGGTAACTGTGGGTACAGTACAGCTCTTGCCTACCATGTTTCGCATCGCTCACTACCTCTGAAAGCGATGTTAGGGTGTTTGACCACATTTTCTACTCTATTTGGAGTGCTGTTTGCCTCACTGGTAATGATTATCTTGGAAGCTGTAAATTTTTGGCAAGGTGAGCGAGCTATTTTGCAGGGGTATTCCTTAGTCATGGTAGCATTGGTTGTATTATTTTTATGGATTGATGGATTATTCAGAGTACTGAATGCCCTTAATGAAGTAACCAAGTTAAATATACTACGCATTCTTGAATCATTTATTCCACTTGTAATCTTTTTGATGGGATGGTGGTTATTACCAATAACAGCATTCAATGCTGCAGTGGCCTCTGGATTAACAACTTGGGTATTACTGATTTTACTGATCATTATAATATTAAAAAAACATGCACCAGGTCATTGGCCACTACTTAATAAGCAAACCCACCGTAAATTAATTGGTTATGGTGCGCGGGGTCACTTTGAAGGGGTATTTCGATTCTTACTGCTTCGGCAGGATTTTCTTCTGGTGGGGTTGTTACTGGGAGCTGAACCTTTGGGTTATTATGCGATGGCTTCCTCCGCTGCGGAACTAATGTTGGTGATGCCTGAAGCATTAACCACGCCCTTACTTTCTTTTTTTATGGGACCTGATGCTGCACGTAATAAATCAGTAACACCGTTAGCATTACGTTTAACGAACAGTATTATGTTGTTAGGTGCAATAGCATTACTGTTATTTGGGTATTGGTTAATTGTTTTGTTATTTGGTCAGGCTTATGCTTCAGCTTACGAACCAATGATTTTTCTGTTACCGGGTATTATTGGTTTGAGCTTTTGTTCAATTATTCGTCTGGATTTATTAGGTAAAAATCGACCTGGTGCTGTATCAATTGTTGCAGCCTGTGCATGTGCTGTAAATTTAGTGGCTAATTTATTATTGATTCCCAGGTTAGGCTTAGTTGGTGCAGCAATAAGCTCTTCGGTTGCTTATTTATTGGCTGCAGTTTTGTTATTTAGGTTATACCAACAAACACATCCTGTTCACTGGACCTTAGTATGCTGCTTACAACGGGATGATTGGCAGAAAATAGCGGGTTGGATTAGAGAGTGGATAACAAAGCGTAAAAAATAGAACATATGGTTTCATTAAAAAAATAATGTAGATGACGTATTCAAAAATTATTTGTTTTTTGGCTGCATGGTTTACTTGTGCCGTGAATGCACTGCAATGGCAGTGGATACGCGATGGTGTTTGGTATATTGACACATCATCGGTTACGGAAAGTAATAAACAGCAGGCCCAAATTACACTAAGTTGGCAACCAGCCTGGGAAGCCTCTGCTCATGAGGAGCGTGTATTTTTACAAGATGCTGAAGGTAATCTGATTGATGAACTGGTGATTAACCCTGGTCAGTTTTCAGGAAAAAAAACGTGGTTATTAAAGCCGGATAAAGGCCATTATCGTCTTGAAGTGCCGGGCTATAGCTACCGACGCTATCGGCTTGAACATGCTTCAACCCTCAAAGTTGTTTATCAACCGGTTAAGCATCATTTTACAGCTGAAGTGCCAGCAAATGCGGTACTTTATTTTAGCGTGCCTGCTGAGCAAACGATCAATTTGGGGGGGAAATATCATGGAGGGGTAACAGCCTTTAAGGTCAACCCTGTGAACCAATTAAATGCTGGGGTTCAACTTAAGCTATCAACGTTTGATATAAAAAACTACTGGCAGAATAATCTCATACCAATTGAGCAATCGACTCAAAGCCAGGTTTGGCGTTTAGCCTTTCAGGGAAAAGGTAAAGCGGCTTTTTGGCTCGACACGACGGATAACATTTTTGCATTAAGGCCCGAAGACTTATTTGTGCCGAAGCAGCTAGCAGGAAAGGGTAAAATTACCGTTGGCGTAAAGAAGTTAGGGTGGGTACCAATGGTGGGCACATCGCTACCATTTTTAGATCCTCCATCTCATGCTTTGTCATTACTTAATGAAATGAAGGTTAAGTCAGCAACTTATTACACATATATTGATGTATTAAAAGCAAAGCCATTAGCAGACCAGTCTTTCCGGCGTACTTATTTTCAACAGGGTATTACCAGTGATCTGACACTGCTTGCGGAAACAGGCCGTCGAGCGGTACTGATGGATAGTAAACAGATTACTGAAGTGCTGCGTTCTTATTTACCTAGTTGGCAGCAATATACCCAATCAGGTTTACATTATCTAGTATTAGCTGATGAGCCTAATCTTAATTATCCTTCTTTCACCGCTTTTGCTAATTATGCACAACAAGTGATTCATGGTTTAAAACAACTACCCGCAAATGTGCGTGAAAAGATTAACATTGCGATTCCCGCCAGTGCAGGCTGGCTAAATGGACCAAGCCGCAACCAAGCCAGCTCACGAAGAGGCATTAACTGGGCAAAACAGTTATTACCACTATTAGGAGATGATATACATGCGTTGACTTGGCATCGATGGCTGGTTAGAGATTTACGGGCGACACGAAGTTATCAACAAGCGGTGGCAGCGGCTGCTTCGTTAGTGGGGCGTAATGCTAAAGGAACTTTAAAAAAACACTTGTTGATTGATCAAACCAATATTTCCAGCGGTTTGCATCTTAGCGTGTATGAGCAAGATACTTTTTTTGCAGCATTATGGTGGGCTTCCGTTGTAGCTAACGTGGCACAAAGTGGTGACTTAACCATGATAAACTGGTTCAAAACGGCAGATGATGGACCTTATCGAAAAGGACTTATGCGACAGGATGGGGCAGGAAATTGGCACTTGAAGCCTGTTGGGCACGCTATGAAATTTATACAAGCTCATTTGCAAGGAGACATTTTAACTACGAAGACAAGCTTATTTGAGGTTGATGTGGTGGCATCGACGACAGAGAAAGTTATCCGCATTCTCGGCGTCAATAAAGGTGATCGTCAACAAAGAGTGGATATGAGAATTGATTTGCCAAAACTTTGGCAAAAGCAAAGCCTATCAGTATCTAAAACAGTTTTAGCCAGTGACTTACAACCTCAAGTTTCTCAGAAGCCGCATAAAGCAGGAAAGAAACTACATTTTAACTGGACGATTCCAAATAAAAGTATTTTTGCCATAGAAATCCGTCAGTAAGTTATGAGTAAAGACACTAATTGGTTGCAAAAAATTAAGCAAAATTGGCAAACGCTCGGTTTATTAGGATTTATTCGTCGTATTTATCATAAATGGTTTTGGCAATCGGTAGAACTGGTCTGGTTGCGTCTTGATTTAACACAATCTCTTCCCTCGGCAACAGGACGCAACCGTTGGCAAATAAAATTTTTAACAGACACCGATTTACCGCACTGTAAACGATATTTTGAACAACATATTCCAGTTTATCAAAGGTTACTTCAACAAGGTTTGCTTGGGACAATTGGTATAGTTGATAATGATGTTGTGGCTATTTTTTGGGTAAGCCCTAAAAGTTATTTCGACCATGATCAATATCACTCTGAGTTTATTGTAGAGGGGCAAGAATTTTATCAATTTGCTGGAGAAGTCGCTCAACCTTTACGTGGTAGTGGAATTGCTTTAGATGTCCAGCTTTATGCTTGGCACAATATGCAGCTACAGGGTTATCACTATTCTATTTGCACTATCGATAGTATTAACGTGCCGTCATTAAAACTACATTTTCATGTTGGATTTGATGAGTGTGGAAAAATGACCAGGGTGCACCGTTATTTGGGGCGCTATTATTGGGTAAAACACGAGCGTTATAACGAACCAAAATTTAAAGCACTTGCTGACCGATATCGGCGAAAACGTTTAATTAAACCCCAGTAAGACTTTCCTGTTTCCCACCATTTTAGCCATTGACCTGCTGTGGTTTGATTATAAAGCCGCAAACGTGAATGCTGTTGTAGGTGAGAATGGCTTTCAAACAATAAATGCTGGGATTCCATACCGACTCGGGATGCGTCGACAAGTTGAATCCCCAGTGATGAGCCATGTTCTATAAGATAATACAATGTGCTGCGACCAGGGGCGAAGCGCCCAAACTCTGGAAGATAGGCAATGTTGTAATCAAAGTAACGGTGATTAAAAATAAAACCTAAACGATAAGCAATAACTTGTTCTTTTAAGCGTAACTCACTACAGATTACGTTTTCTGTATGGGCAAGCTGACAGATAGCTTGGCTGAGTGATGAGTTATTAAGAACGGTTAAACCATGTTGCCCCTTCCAACTTTGTTGCTCAATATTGGCATATTCTGTTATTAGAAGCTGCATTCCTGCCATATCTGGCTGTAGTAACCGGTATTGGAAATTTCCCTGTGCTGATAATTGTTTATTACGACGTTTGATTTCTCTACGAAATTTACTGGGTATTGAGTAGGTGGTCAGGTCAGTAACAGGCACTAGGCATCGAGGCTCGATACTAATATGAGGCAACTGAGCGGCATGTTGGACTGAAATCTCATGGTTATTTAAATCAAGCTCATTTAATTCCAATAGATCCCAATTTACATTTGTTAATTGATCAACATAAGAGATCATGTCTTCAACAACATTAAGGAGAGCATTGTTGTGGGGAACCACGACACGATCTGTATAAGGATATCCTAACCACTGTAAGCTATTAAAAGAAATTCCCCAACGATGAAGAGAGTGGAGGGCCAGCACTAAGCAGCCTAATAGCTCGTTCTCGGCCTTAGCCGTAACCAGTATCGGTTGCATATCTCTTTGATACAGCCAGGGTGTTAGCCATTGAGGTGAGTTAAAACAGTTAGAACGAGGGGTTTGATCGACCAAAGAAAGATACGCAGGAGACTGCAAAAATCGAGCTATTACGTCACGTTGTTGTTCAACTGCAAACTGCATAAACAAGGGTGCTTTTAAATTATAACCCATTCAGTATAGACAGTATGCCTGGTGACATAACTGATTCAGTTAACCGTTTATCTGAGTATTGGCGGTGATGTTATGACTACACCTATAATTTTAGGCAAAGTATGCGATTAAAAAGCAGTTTATCGCGTGAGACATTTTGGAGTTGTCTATGGTGAATATTCCGCTGTTCCCTTTACGGGCAGTGTTATTCCCAAAGTGTAAGATGCAGTTGCAGATCTTTGAGCCTCGCTACTTGGATATGATCAGTTATTGTATGAAACATGACCAAGGGTTTGGTGTTATTTTAGTGGCTGAGGGTAGTGAGTTTGATGTAAAGCATATTGAGCAAGTCGGTACACTAGCCAAAATTATCGACTTTTTTCAGCTACCAAATGGTCTGCTAGGGATTACCATTACAGGAGAGGGTAAGTTTGCTGTCTTGGATCACTGGAAAAGTGAGCAAGGCTTTTTAATGTCTGAATCCCAATTATTGCCAGAAGAGCCACATATCTCTGTGCCTGATGAGTGGTTTGGGCTGGTTGATTTGCTTAAAGCGCTTGTTCAGCACCCATTATTGCAAGACTTAGAGCTTGATGTGAACTATGGAGATGCCATGGTTGTAAGCAACCATTTGGCTGCCTACATGCCGTTCTCAGAAGAAAAGAAACAGTCCATGTTGGAAATATCTAACCCATTAAAGCGGCTGGAAAAGCTAAAAGGGCTGCTCAATGATATGCAGCACTCTGCTTAAAAGCTTAATTCCTTCACCTAATTCTTTCCTTTAGCCAAAGTAAATGCCCGTTAAATAACGGTATTTAGTTGAATATGGATATATAGGCCGCCCACCATTAACAATAAACCCAATAGTATAAAGAGGCTGGTTGTGCTGTGAATCGGATTACGGTCAAGAGGAGAGACTGCCACTCGACAGAGGCAACATAAAACAAGGCCAAGGAGTAAACCAGAGATGGCTGCACTAAAGCTGACTAGGTTGAGTGTGACTAAACTTAGTGTCACCAGTAAGCTGGGTAATAACCCAATATACAAAATCCACCATTGCTGTTTGGCGGGACGCTCATAAGCAATAAGTGTTGCAATTTGGGCATAAAGCAAGCTGCTCAGTAATGTATGGTGGCTAATGATTTCAGTAGCATGGCTCTGGGTGAGGGAAAGCTGCATACCATGCTTCAGTAAAGGCCAAACACTGGCGGCGGCAACACTCACGAATAACACAAGGGCATGCCCTCGGTAGCGCTGATGCCACATCCAGCCAACCATCACGAGTGAGATAATACTGATATGCTGCCACTCAGAAAGCAGCCCTATGGCTTTAAATATGGGCTGTAATAAAGGATGCTCCAGGGGGTGAAGCGTTATGCTGACCCATTGATTAGCCGTACTCCAAGTACTATTAGGCATTAAGATAAATAGCAGTAGCCAGCAGCTAAGGGACACTAATAATAACCAGCAGGGGTTAATGGGAAAGGCGAAGTGTACATGAGGCCGCCGTGATTTAAGGACTCGCCACCAAGCACGGTGACTATATCGCTCAGTAAGTGCCTGATAACGAGATTGACTGGGTAAATAGCACTGGCAAAGCTGATTGAGTAACCAGGTTAGAATGGCAACGCTAACGAAGCATCCCACAAGCCCCCAGAGCAGTCCACCAGGTACATCTATGGCCAGTTGAGTTGATGCCCCTACTAAGTAACCAGGTATAGTGTAGACTGGAGCCCAGGCCATAGCAGAGCAACAGTTGATGGCAAAAAAACGACCTGCAGGCATATCCAGCATTCCAGCAACCATAGGAATAACGGGTCTGATGGGACCTACAAATCGACCAATCGCGACACTCTTACCACCATGTTGCTTAAAAAAACGCTCACCATTTTCAAACCATGCTGGGTATTTTGAAAAAGGCCAAATACTCTTTATTGTCTGGTGATAGTAACGCCCTAGATAATAACTAACACCATCTCCTAAAATAGCACCTGCACCAGCCCAGACAAAGGTTTCAGCCAATGATAAAGCGCCTGTTCCTGCGAGTACTGCAATACCAAATAGCAGGACAACACCCGGCACAATAATCCCGACAATGGCTAATGATTCGATAAATGCCACCAGCAGAATACTGATACCTATCCATTGTGGGTGTTCATTAAGCCAATTTAGAATGGGTTGCACAGAAGATAGATCCATAGCACTTCCTATCGTGGGTGAAAAATGGTGCTTAGTTTACCCTAAATTGATTGTTATATACCCATAGCGAAGGATATAGAATTTTGCGAGAGGCTTTTGGTTGCGTTAGAGTAGTTAGCGTGAGGATGATTCATTAAAAATTGTTTATAAAGGCTATAATTATACAACCATAGTCCTATATATGGTTAATTTAAGCGTGAGAAGGTCATATTTCTTAAGCTGCAGTAATACATCTCTGTGTATGTATGTACTGTATTGGTGAGCATAGAGGATCGATATCTATTGAGATAGTCTGTGAAGGGGATTGAAATGCTCAGGATGCAAGCATCAAATACAAAAGGTAATTGTCATGGATCTGACAACGTATTTTCTTAATAATAATCAAACCTTTATTCGTAAGTCACTCGCACGTAATCGTTTTTTTGTCATTTTAGAGCGGGGCGCTATTTCCCAAAAAGCATTAAGTCATGTATTAACACAGTTTCAATTTTGGTCAAATCAACGACATACTTGGTATGCTGTGGCTATAGCAAAAAGTGGATGTAAGGAAAATACATTAAGTCAGCCCACATTAAAGGCCTTAGTCAGTCAAATTCAGCATTTAATTTTTGGTTCTAAAAGTGACATAGCAGAGCAGTGCTTAAGTTATTTAAATATTTCAGCGAGTAAACAAGAGAGTGAGAACGAAATCAGTTTTTCGACGTTGCGCTACTCTCGCTGGTTTATGCAGCACTTTGCTATTGAAAATCGAACCTTTCCTGAGGCTATTGCCTCTTTAGCTGTGCTTGAGTTAGCTGCAGTACATCGTGATCAACTGTTACTAAGTAATTTTCAGCAGCAATTTGGTTTAAGTATATCTTCTGAACATGCAGAGTATTATGAAAGTGACGGATATCATATCTTCGAAAAACTCATGGAGCCTTTGATTACACACTATCTTAACGAAGATAATCGACTGTCCTTGCTGGAGGAAATGCATGATAGTGTGATTGCACACTTAGCCTATTGGGATAATTTACTTGATGAGGCTGAGCGGAATACTAAGTATCACTATGGTTAGTATCGTTGTTTCAAGCGAATAGTTAGTATTAAACATACGTTGCCCTTTGATATGAGCATAGATGCCTGTTTGGCATCTATAACCTTCATGAATCATTTTTATGTGCGCTATCCATAGCGCTCACCCTAACGGGCCAGCGAAACGTGTTGCTTTTGTATAAGTTAGATAATTCTCTAATTTTTAGTGTGATAAGTATCAGTTATTAGTAATAAGTAGTTTGGATTTAAGTGAGATCTGCTTAAAATTATCCCCAACAAATAATTTATACTCTCACTGTTTACCTATAGCAAAGAATGAGATGTACCATGCTAATATCTTCTGCTGATACCAATGAAAAAGAACAAGTCAAAGCAACAACGAATGTGGTAAAGCCCTCCATTGAAAGTCGAAATAATAAAACAGCTGAGAAGTTTGAATTTTACCTAGAGGGTGAAGATTCCAGTCAATCTGAAGAGAACAAAAGGGAAGTAAGATATATCAGTTCTTTGGATGGCGCACCTTTAAATGAGTACGAAATCGAGTGTATACGTGCTATGCGAACAATTTCACCTAGAGACCGGATTTTGTTTATGGCTCAGCTTTTTCAAAAGTCAGAGTAATATTGTATTCAGTGTGAAGGGTATAAAAAAGGGTATGCAAAAACTTTGCATACCCTTTTTTTGTTGTGACTATATATTTATAGCATTAATAAGAGGCTTTTAACGTTACACCGGAGTAGTTAGTGTAGCCTCTGAGCATAATATAGTATTTTCCTTCTGTAGGTGCATTTACAGTACAAGTTTCATTATTGCCATAGCGATAGGGACGGCATTCAAACTTAGATGTTGTTGGCTTCGAACCAAAGTTAACATACAAGTCTGCATCTCCAGATCCACCACTTATAACAACATTTAAGGGACCAGCACCACTTGGTACTTTAATGAAATAGTGCTTTTCTTTACCCTGTGAGTCAGAAAGACTACTTACTGGCATGCCATTTTCAAGTTCACCATCGCCTGGCCCTGGCCCAGGTCCAGTATCACAGGCAGTTACGCCTACTGTGCTGAATGCAGTTACCACATCCTGTTCACTATACTTTAAGTCTTGGGCTGCTTTTCTAACACCACAGGCGGCATCATTGTAGTCTGAGTTGGCATTCCACTTTGTTTGGTTAGCAAGCACAAAGACATCAAATGCTTTCTTAGTGTTCCAACCATTCGTGTTAGAGAGCAAGTAAAAAGCGCGATTAAACACACCTGAGCTATAGTGGACATCGAGTCCACTATAGTAGTCACTGGCATGGTCTATTGAGCGACCATCTTTTGAGGGCTTTTCAAAATAGCGGAGAGCACCTGAGCTTTTGAAAATATCCTGGCCCACTAACCAATCATTACTACCCTTCATAAAGAATTCTGCTGCTTCACCGGCAATATCAGAAAATGACTCGTTAATACCGCCAGGCTGGTTACGATAAACCAAACCGGAGTTTTGCTCAGTGAAACCATGACTGACTTCATGAGCGACAACATCTAAGCTAACCAGTGGGTAAAATGTATTGCGTCCGTCACCGAACGTCATTTGCTGACCATCCCAAAACGCGTTTTCATAGTTATTGCCGTAATGAACACGCATGGTTAGTTTGAAAGTTAGTGGTGCAGTATTATACCAGTCTTTAAACATATCAAAGACAACATTACCAAAATAGTGCGCATCATTTAAGGGAGAGTAGGCTCCATTGATTTCTTTATGGGTATTTTCGGGGCAAGTAAATTGGTGAACTGTACCGCCACTATACTGGTGGTTTAAGTCGATTGTTTTAACATTAGGACTGTCCATTTGACAGTTGTTATCTACAATCAATGAGCCATAGTCCTTACCATAATAGTATTTACCTGTTTTTTGGTTACCTCCAGGTCCTTCTGCATCACGGTGGTTAATACCTTCCCATTGGTCAAGAATAGCGCCACTTTCAGCATCAATAAAAAAGAATGGGCGACTGATATTTTCACCATCAATAACATAAGACACTAAGTAAACCAGTCTGGCTTTACCTTCTTGATCTTGCTTAATAAAAAGTTTAGCTTGCTCGTTCCGCGTATCATTGGCGATAAGTGAAGACTGCTTAGCGTACTCAATGGCATCTGTTTTTGACAATAAGGGCGTGGTATTCACAATATCGGCTGCAATATTATTTAACATTGTGCCTGAAGTGTTGCTGTATATACCCATGGTTGAACGGTTAGCACTGACAGATACGCCCCAAACAGGAACATTATTATAATGCTGAACCAGCTTTTGTATTATTTCTCCATTAGGAAGTTGTATGGATTTTACGACCTTAAATTGTGATCCAGAGTTTGTGGAAGAAAGGCTGGAAAGTGTGTTTGCAGTATTCAGGTTAAGGTTATCTGCATCAACTTGTACAAGGTCTGCGGCTAATACGGAGAGAGAACTCATTGCAACGATATTAGAAATAACAAATGCCAGCGGCTTTAAATAAGTTCTTTTCATCTTCTATCCCTGTTTTATGATGGTGTTATCCCTACTAATTGGTACTAGGGCAATATTTTGTTTGTGATAGATTTTATAAGACCTGTGGTTTGAGAATATCCACTAGGCCACTCATTTCCATAAAAAACTTCTCGGCTTCAATTGTTAAGGTTATTCCCAATAAACTATTAGCTAGGTTTATCGTTGGAATATGATTGAGGGAGGCTCAATCCACTTATACTGTAGTAGAAAAGTGGGTTAATGTTTACCTGACTTCTAATTTTTTTTGTGGTTATGGGTTATGAAAATAAATAGTCATATCGAAAAATATGGAGTTTTTATTAAAATAAGCATTATAACTGCTTGTTTTTAAAGACTAAAATTGTGTGAATGTGATGTTTTAGAAATATTTCTAATAGTCTGAAGGAATATTTTTGTTATTTTTTTATGCAAAAAAGTTTTGGTTTTTGATGAAAAATAAAGAAATGAATTACTAAATTGTATAACAAAGTAACAAATTATTAGAAAATGTTTGAGTTTAGGTTGCTATTATAGACTATTTATCGAAAGAGTGTGATTTTTTGGTGCAATTTTTTTTGTGCGTAGTTATCGGGCATAGTTATTGGGCTGGCTATTTAGGTGCATTTTAAACTGTGAGCTGGTTCAGTTATGGAGAATGTGAATGTTATCAATTAAATTTTAAATGTGTGTTTAGCTTGTAGTATGTGATTGCTTTAGAATATAGCCGTTGTAGACATTTATTGAGATGCCTGAATAATTGGGTGGATTGGATTTAAGAGAAAGGTAGATTAGATTTAACAGTATGGCGACAATCATGACGCATGTGGCAGTTCCACTCGTTTTACGTATGGGGTTTGGCAAAGCAAAAGTATCTAATCGGTTAGTGATCCTCGCATGTATAGCTGCGATTTTACCTGATGTGGATGTCATTGCATTTAAACTGGGAATTCCTTACGCATCAGCATTTGGACATAGAGGATTTAGTCACTCACTTTTATCAGTAGTAATTGTAGGGTTATTTGCGAGTATTTGCTATAAACCATTAAAAAGTGATCCAAAGTGGGCTTTTTTTATCGTGTCTTTATCGATGGCATCTCATGGGATTTTGGATAGTTTGACTAACGGGGGGTTAGGGATTGCTTTTTTATGGCCAGAATCAAACCATCGATATTTCCTGCCCTGGCGTCCGATAGAAGTATCTCCTATAGGTATTAAAAACTTTTTTACAGCTCGAGGTCTGCAAGTTATTTTATCGGAGATTGTATGGGTGTGGTTTTCTTGTTTAATGATAGGTATCATCACGTTAACATTAAGAAAAACATTAAATAGAAGAGTAATAGATAACGTATAAATTGATGTATTCTCTTATTAGTGCAGAGCACTAGCCTGTGGCTCTGCATAATTTAAGCGTGATGGGAGGATATATTGGTGTAATCTCTATCCACCACATTCTGTCTTAATCTGTAACAGCCCTCTTTTCCTATACAAAATAAGCTAATCCTGCTCGTTAAACGAGAATGATTCTTGTTATCTTTGGTGTTTTGACTTACACTAACCGCCCTTCATTAATCATCTCAAGGATTTGGTATGAAACGGATTGTCGTATTTATAGGGTTGCTGTGTTGCGTTGGGGCTACATATGCCAGGGATGCAATTAAAGTACTTGATATTGGTGTCATGGGATTAGCTTCACATGACTTATTTCAGTGGAATGGAAGAACGCAACAAAATGTAGAAAATGGCAGGTTAGATCTTAGTACTATATTTGATTACCAGGATGGACAACGTATTGCACAGGGAGGTAACCCCAAAAATATTTCTAATGCCCCGGTATATACCATCACTCAGACATTAGTCAGCTTTTATAATGGTAAAAAACAGTCCTTATTATTATCCGGTCATTTCAGCGACGAGCAGGCTCATTCTATAGCGCGTAAGGAAACAGTGAAGTTTTTTATCGGTATGGTTAAAACATCTTATCCTCGATTCACTGGAAAAGAATTTCCAACAATGGCGCAAAATGGTCAGGTTACAAATGAAGAACAAGCAGTAATGCGAGCTTTGCATGATGTATTGCCTGGTACCATTGAAGTTATAAGAGGTTTTGATAGCCAACCATTTTCAGTAACAGATTATAAGTATGCCATGACATTCTTATCTTCTGCTGAATTAAGTCAGCCAATTAAAATGTATGATGGAAAATATGATACAGCATACTTAAATGTTCTTATTCCTAGCAGGGGTGGCTTACAAAAAATTAACTTAAAAGAGCAAGACCAAGCGTTTATTGAAACACATACTGATTATAAGTTAGAGCAGATGCTTGATGAATTAAAACGGTATGGTCAGCAGCAAAGTCACCAGCAGTATCTACCAAGCTTAATTGATGCAACAAGCTTTGGTTATCATCTACAAGCCCTGTTTAGTAAAGGGTTATGTAAATACAATACAGACGGTTCGACCAATGAGTGGATGTTAGATGTAGTCGAATGTAATTGATTGTATAAATAGTGCTTAAGGATGAAAAGCTTTAAATATAGAAGCTTTTCATCCTTAAAGTAACTCTGAAAATGAATTATTAATGGATTGTTTTACAGCCTCTTAAGTACCTTACTTATGGTAATGTACCCCTCCCAAAAAATCCCTTAGACTCGCATGTTGCTGTAACTATATTACTCTGCTTTTTGAACTAAATGGTCACTTTTGAAAAAAATAATGCTTCGCTGTGACTGCGCTATAAGTATATATAGCTTGGATGAACAAAAAGGCTTTCAAAACAAAAAGAAAAGGTGAAGCAAGGATGGTATTTAAGCTCAAGTATGTTGGGTTGTTGTTTATAGGGATTGTTGTGCTACCTATTTATGCAAACAGTTTTGTCGATAAGCTCGTAGGGGTTGACGGTATATCGATTGGAGGTGGGCCTGAATCAAACTCTGAAGCGGATATGCAAAGTTATCGCTTATCTGTACTATGGGATTGGCATCAAGACTGGTTAAAAAGTAGCAACTGGCTGCTATCAGGTTATTTTGATCTAAGTTTTTTTTTATTGGGAAAATGAACTCAATAATCAAGATGGCCTCTCTTCAACTGGTCGTGGTTCAACAGCAGGTATTTCGTTTAGTCCCGTATTTCGCATTAAACCAAAAAAAACCTTTGGCGATTGATTTTCTCCATACTTTAAGGTTGGTATTGGCGTGTCCTATGTGACTCTCGATGAAATCGTCGCAAAGGGCAACTCTCCTGTGGATTTAGGAACGAACTTTCAGCTGGAAGATCGAGTGGGAGTTGGACTACTCTTTGGGCAACAGCAAACTGTTGAATTTGGTTATCGTTATCTTCATTACTCAAATGGTGGTGTGAATGGTGATAATGATGGAATAGATTTCCAACAGTTGCATTTAACAGTATGGTTTTAATTATTGGTGCTTAATTTGGTCGTGTTTGTCTCAAGACTGCTTATGAGTCATGAGACTGGGCACCTCTAAAAATTCTTATTGATGTATAATACATAGCAGCTGAGTAATAAGAAACGAGTGCTAGCAAAATGGTGCAACCAGGTTTTTTTGATCTGAAAGATCGTTATAACAAGCTGAATGAGCGTGACCCATTGGTGAG
>NZ_AUAF01000065.1 GCF_000428585.1 Zooshikella ganghwensis DSM 15267
GGAGACAACGATTGGTCAGCTAGTAGAAAGGTTTAATATTCAGCGAACCAAAGGCAGAACACTATGGAGCTTGACTAATCGAATTACCCGCAAGCTATTATCACACAGTTTGTGTGTATTATTTAATAGGAACCAAGGCAATGCTCCTCTTCAGTTAGCTAAATTAATAGGCTAAAAAGTCGAGCATCGCGTTAACTAAGCCTTTTTATTAAATGCTTATGACTATTTTCCAGCTTTTTCAGCTGTTTGGTAATCACACTCAACATGTTATATGTGTTGTACGTGTTTTAACACGCTACTGCAACATACTAGGAATGTCATCAAATTGAAATGTTGTGCATCATTATTATTGTCGTTATGATCGCATCCTAGCAGCTGTAACCTATAAACACATATTATCTGCCGTATTTTTTTGCTGCTCCCCACACAGGGATGATGACACCAGCTATACTAAACTCAAAGTAAAGTGCCGCGAGAAAGGGATTAATCGGTATGGAATTTAAGCTTTATAAATGCCATGACAGCATTGTCATTGCGCTCAATCGTGACTTTGATGCAAAAACAGCTGCTAAAATCCGCCCTATCTTTGATAAGTTAATTGATCGCGCTGAAGGGGATATGCTAGTTGATTTAAGTGCGGTGCTCTTTCTTGACTCAACGGGTATTGGGACTCTGGTTCATTTCTACAAAAAATCAAAGGAAAAAGGCAAAAAACTCATCCTGATTGGGGCTGATGGACAGCCTATGGGGCTCATGGCAATGTTGCGCCTTAACCGAATTATTAAACATTTCCCTTCTATGGAAGAATACCTTGTCAGTTCCGGCAAGAGTCATCAAGCAGACCTGGAAGAAATACTAAAGTAGTTAGCGACTGATACTTTATTGAAAAGTGCTTGAAACTTGCCTAATATTTCAAGCACTTAATTATTTATTTTAAAGTAAACTCTAAGTTATTTATTATATGAACTGTTTTCTCTCACTAAGTCATTTCTGGCATTACCAGATCAATCTTTGATTTTACTCACACTTTCACCACCAGCATTTGTACAATCAGCACTTAAACAATCACCTACATTAGTACTAAGTTTTTGCCAAATAAATACATCACATATTATAAAAAGTAACCAATCTTTACGATTCCGTAAATTTATTGTTCTTATTGTTACTAATAAATAGCTCATACTCACACGGTTTTCTGTTATATTCCTACTCGCTTCCCCAATTTATAATCCAAAACGATAATAACGATCGGCTTTCTGGCTTAACTGCTATCAATAAGAGGTGTTTTTAGCAGTGGATAATGCAAATAATGTCGCAAAGCGAAAACAGGGTCGGCCCCCAAAGTCCCCTGAAGAGCAGGCTGCTATACGTAATCGGATTATTGATGTAGCAAAGGAATTGTTTTTAAATGACGGATTCGAGCAAGTCTCTGTCAGAAAAATTGCAGCTAAAGTGGGATGCACACCAAGAACGCTTTATTACTACTTTGAAAATAAGCGCTCTCTTCTTCACTTTATTTGGGTAGATATTTTCGCACAGCTTGCAGATTATGCTGACGAACATATCCCATCCAACCTGTCTCCCAAGGAGATCATTAAGGCCTCCCTTCAAGCGTATGTCAGCTACTGGCTGGAACATCCAGACCGGTTCCGGGTGATTTTTTCAATTGAAGATTTGAATTCCACACCAGACCAAGACCAAGACGCCAGCAAGATTGTCTTGGAATCACGGTTCTTTCAGCGGCTATTTAGGGCAGTAGAAACATGCTGTCAGCAAAATATGTTTACTGAAGACAACCATGAATTGGTCGGGCACATGTTAATGTGCAGTGTGCAAGGCATCGTCAACAATGTGTTGACCATTAAACAAATCCCCTGGTCCCCGGTTGATCAACTGCTTAATCTGCAGTTGGACGGATTACTTACCGGTCTCGCCCGACACTAATTCAACTCCCTAACCAATAAACAGCCAGCAGTTGATATCAACTCACTGCTAGGCTGTTTCATGCTGAGTAATTGGTCGAAAAAACACATGCTCAGTGATATCCCCAACATGAACATTACCAAGACGCTGATAACCCATTTTTTCGAAAAAAGTTACATACCTAGGATTACCAGTATCCAATACTATACCCGCAGAGGTTTTATCCTTTGCACAGTAGTCATGAATACTCGTCATAAACTGAAGGCCATAACCTTGATGCTGTTGCTGGGGGTGAACAGCAATAAAAGCCAGGCGATGAAGTGGTTGCTTTGGCAGGATTGACTCAACTTGCTTACGATAATCCAAAAAGCGCTCAGTTGCTGAGAAGCCGGCGGTTAAGATCATTCGCCAGCGCCAGCGGAAGTGATTATATAGGTCAGCCGTCACCAACGGAGTTAAGATAAATGCAAAACCAATCACCCTATTCTCTTTGTATAGTGCCAGTACTGGTTGCTGCTCAGAAAAGTGTAAATTGATCGTTTCCCGAATTACCGCCCTCACCCGCTGCTCATAACCTGTCTTTTCAGCATTGAGCAAATATTGATAAGCGGGTTCCTGACTGTATGAGTGAAATAATAAAGATCGGGCTTCGCGTTCTACTTCTGCCCCAACTTCCAAAATGGTCAATTGATCAGCATGTTGACTTGCTGTTAACATATTCACCTCACCAAACCCTACTTCCCTGATTATTATTGTTTCCAGCACTACACTGCTATAAGCCTTCCATAATCTTAAAGTACCAGCACTGGGGTTATTTGTTGTTATTCATCTATTTAGTATAGGTTGAGGGTTAGACACTAACTTATTATCATCTCGCCAAACAGCTACAACTGTATGATCAGTGTGTAGGATATGTGCCTTATTCCCTACAAATCCTGCCTTTTATACCCTTCACGAATGATTTCCAGGTTTTGTTATCTTCACTCTTGACCACCAAGGATGGTGGAAATGCAGTTTATGCATAATGACATGGATGTCATGTATTAGAGCAATGCAGGAGCAATTGTCGAGGAGCATTTAACTGCCACCGCAATTACCTATTAATATAGGCTCATGGGACTTCGTCACTCGATGGCCGCACCTAAAAACCATTCGTATTAGGTATAATAAAACAGTTGTCGATCTATAGTATTACTCACTCAATGTTGGGATGGTCTAAAAGTGCGAATAATTTCATTTAACTGTAATGGCATCCGTGCCCGACTCCACCAAATAAGCTCACTGCTTTCTACTTACCAGCCAGATGTATTGGCACTACAAGAAATAAAAGTCGCAGACGAACTATTTCCTACCGCCGAAATTGAGAATCAAGGCTACCAGGTCGCCTTCTATGGACAAAAAGGCCACTATGGTGTTGCCCTGATCAGCAAAGCCGCCGCACACCAAATTCAATGTGGTTTCACGGATTCTCTACTGGCTCGCCTTCCTGGAGAAGCACCAAATGACGAACGACGGCTGATTTCTGCCAGTTTCAACACCCCCTCAGGGCTCTCTTTACGCGTGATTAATGGCTATTTCCCACAGGGTGAAAGCCGTGATCACCCCAGTAAATTTCCCAACAAACGTGCTTTTTACCAAGCTTTACAGCAAACACTCCAACAACAACATCAACCTCAAGAGTTACTCATAGTTGTCGGAGATATGAACGTTGCACCACTGGATCTGGATATTGGGATTGGCCCTGATAACGCTAAACGATGGTTACGCACAGGCAAATGCTGCTTTCTTCCTGAGGAGCGTGAATGGTTACAACATTTAATGGACTGGGGCCTTGCTGATTGTTACCGCCAGCTTCACCCCCAGACTGACGATCGGTTTAGCTGGTTTGATTACCGCAGTAAAGGTTTTGAGCGAGAACCAAAACGAGGCTTACGCATTGATCTTATTCTGGCAACCACGCCTTTACTTGCCAAGCTGACTCACTGCCATATTGACTATGACACACGCGCCATGGCAAAACCCTCTGATCACTGCCCTGTGATAGCTGACTTTGATATTTAAACAACAATTGCCTTCATTTTGTCTAATGATGACAGTTGTAGTAGGTTCACTTAATAACCCACAAATAGCGCCTTTATAAACAAGGAGTTTTATACGAAAGTTGGCAAAAATACCGCAACCATCTACTTTTGGTATAAGGAGTGTTGCGGTTAGATGACATTGTTTGTCTTACAGCATCGGGCTTGCACAGAAGTAATGCAGTTGTTATGCAAGAGGCCGGTCATGAACCTTAGTAAAATCGATCTCAATTTATTTGTCGTCTTTGATGCGATATACACCGAAGCCAACCTAACTCGTGCAGGGCATATTATTGGCATCACCCAACCTGCTGTCAGTAATGCCTTGTCCAGATTACGAGAAATATTTAACGACCAGCTTTTTGTGAGAACAGCCCATGGCATGGTTCCCACCCCTGTTGCCCAAAATGTCATCGGGTCTGTACGTCAGGCATTACAACTCATTCGAAGGAGTGTTCAACAGACTGATCAGTTTGTAGCATCCGACTCAGAACGCCAATACCGTGTCAGCATGGGTGACTTGGTTGAAGCAGTCATCCTTCCCCGCTTATTTGGCAAGCTCGATGAGATAGCACCACGTATCAATATCACCAGTATGCCTGTTCAACGTCGCGAAGCTGCCAAAGAACTTGCCTCAGGGCGCCTCGACTTTGTGATTGATGCCCCACTTAACACTGATCCTCAGGTTAAACATGTGTCTTTATTTGAAGATAATTATGTCTGTGTCATGCGGAGTGATCACCCCCTGGCTAAAGCCTCTATCACTAATGAAGAGTATCTTTCTTTAAAGCATGTACAAATATCCAGTCGCTTTGATAGTCGCACAGATGAGATCGACATAGCACTTGGCCGCCAGGGCATTAACCGTCACATTGCCTTAAGTGCCCAGCACTATTTAATGGCACCACTCGTCGTCAGGCGAAGTAATTTAGCCATGACGGTACCTGAACGATTCGCTCGGGCTTATCCTGACCTGCATTGTGTCAACTTACCCTTTAACGATATCCCCACCATGGAAGTTCACCTTTACTGGCATGAAAGCACTGAGCTTGATGCTGCAAGTCACTGGATGCGTGACTGTATTATCAATATTTGCCAGGCACTTAGCGCAAATAGCACTATGCTGTAGGACGACCAATCACTGTCACAAATAGTTGACACTTTGCACTAATGTCATAAAGCTTTCTAAACTTGCCAGCTTCCTTCCTTAAGGTTTACGTTTACGTAAAGGTTATACGTCATTCTTGCTGACATAATTTTCCCAGCACCCCAATATTCGCATAAACAGTTCCTGCATTGCTGGGTATATAAGCAGCTCATAAGCCATCAGAATAAAAACAATGAATCATTCAGAATCAGTAACTTATAGTATTTCTGAGTTAGCTAAAGTCTACAAAGTTACCCCTCGTGCTATTCGATTTTACGAGGACAAAGGACTACTTAACCCTAAGCGTGAAGGAAGTCGACGCATATACAACAATAAGGACCGAGTCACTTTAAAGCTCATCCTACGAGGCAAACGTTTAGGATTTTCCCTCGATGAGTGTTTAGAGCTGATTAATATGTACGATCCTGCAACCGATAATCGTAAACAACTCCAGCATTTTCTAGCAGCAATAGATCGGCGTCAGGCACTGCTCATTCATCAGCTTGAGGACATCAAAGCTATGCAGGAAGAACTGACTACCGCTAAAACCCGCTGCCTAGCCGCTTTAGCCAAGCAGCAAGACACAGCCTCGCCACCGCCCAAACATCAAAATAATTAAAAAAACAACAACTCATAACAAGGACCTTACTATGCATACCTGTTACCCCACCCTTAATTTTGCCCTTGGCGAAACCATGGACTTGCTTCGTACTCAAGTGCATCAGTTTACCCAAAAAGAAATCACCCCCTTGGCAGACAGTATTGACCGTGACAATGCCTTTCCTAAAGCGTTATGGCGCAAGTTAGGCGATCTTGGCTTATTGGGCATTACCGTTGAAGAAAACTTGGGAGGAAGCGGCATGGGCTATTTAGCCCATGCCATTGCCATGGAAGAAATCAGTCGTGGATCAGCGTCCGTAGGCTTAAGTTATGGCGCACACTCTAACCTTTGCGTTAACCAAATTCGTCGTAATGGCTCACCCGAGCAACGACAGCGGTATCTCCCCAAGCTGATCAGTGGTGAGCATGTAGGCGCTCTGGCCATGAGCGAGCCTAATGCCGGTTCTGATGTTGTGAGTATGAAGTTAAGTGCTACCCGAGAAGGTGACTACTACCGGCTCAATGGCACCAAAATGTGGATTACCAATGGCCCAGATGCCCAAACCTATGTGGTCTATGCAAAAACCGATAAAGAAAAAGGTCCTCGAGGCATTACCGCTTTCATCATAGAGCGCGAGTTTGCTGGCTTTAGCCAAGCGCAAAAGCTGGATAAGTTAGGTATGCGTGGTTCAAATACCTGTGAGTTGGTTTTTCAGGACTGCAAGGTGCCTGCCGCCAATATTCTTGGCAACGAAAATGAAGGGGTTAAAGTGTTAATGAGTGGCCTGGATTACGAGCGTGTCGTTTTAGCCGCAGGCCCAGTAGGCATCATGCAGGCTTGTCTGGATGTGGTTATCCCCTACATACACCAACGCCACCAGTTTGGTCAGCCCATTGGCGAATTTCAGCTGATTCAGGGCAAAGTGGCAGATATGTATACCACACTGAATGCCTGCCGAGCCTACCTGTATACCGTTGCTCAAGCCTGTGATCGAGGAGAAACAACCCGAACCGATGCAGCAGGCGTTATCCTGTATTGTGCGGAAAAAGCAACCCAGATGGCACTTGAGGCCATTCAAATCCTGGGAGGCAATGGTTATATCAATGATTACCCTACTGGACGGCTGCTTAGAGATGCCAAACTGTATGAGATTGGCGCAGGCACGTCTGAAATTCGGCGTATGCTGATTGGCCGTGAGTTATTTCAGCACTCAGAGTAAGCCATGCTAGGTGAACACCTACAAGAATAATAAAAAGCAGTATTTACCTGACTAATGCGTTGATGTGCAACCAGGTCAGGTAATACAGGATTCTACAGTAAGGACATCAAAGGTTATGCCTGTTATCACCAGTCAACTTGATACTCAAAGTGATACCTTTCGACGTTATAGTGATTACCATCAGCAGCTTACCCTGACCCTGAAAACCCGCCTGGCCACTATCACTGAAGGGGGCGGCCCGCAGGCTATGGCACGGCATCAATCTCGAGGCAAACTCCCTGCCCGCGAACGTATCAACCACTTACTGGATAGTCGCAGCCCCTTTTTAGAGGTGGGTCAATTTGCGGCCTGGGAAGTTTACGATGAGGCCGTTCCTGCAGCAGGGGTAATTGCAGGTATCGGCCAGGTGGCGGGTATTGAATGTATGATTATTGCCAACGATGCCACCGTTAAAGGAGGCAGTTATTACCCTCTAACAGTAAAGAAACATTTACGTGCACAGGAGATTGCCGCACACAACCACCTGCCTTGTATTTACCTCGTTGACTCAGGTGGTGCCAACCTGCCACGCCAAGCGGAAGTCTTCCCTGATCGAGAGCATTTTGGTCGAATTTTCTTTAACCAGGCACGAATGTCAGCCCAGGGTATCCCGCAAATCGCGGTAGTGATGGGGTCCTGCACCGCAGGTGGTGCCTATGTACCTGCGATGGCTGATGAAAGCATTATCGTAAAACAACAGGGCACTATTTTTTTAGCCGGCCCTCCTCTGGTGAAAGCTGCCACTGGGGAAACTGTCAGTGCTGAAGAACTTGGTGGTGCAGATACACACTGTAAGGGGTCTGGTGTAACAGATTACTATGCTGAAGATGATGAGCATGCACTCCAGCTGGCACGGCAATGTATTGCACAACTGAACAGACCTGCAAAAACGGCACTGGACGTGATGCCAGTTGAGCCACCTTTGTACCCTGCCGAAGAGTTATACGGCATTATTCCTGATGACACTCGTAAACCCTTTGATGTCCGTGAAATCATCACTCGCTTAGTCGATAGCTCGGTTTTTGATGAATTCAAGCGTCTGTTTGGCACTACATTAGTCTGTGGCTTTGCTCGGCTCTGGGGCTACCCCATTGGCATTTTAGCGAATAATGGTGTGCTGTTTTCAGAGTCTGCTCAGAAAGGTGCTCACTTTATTCAACTGTGCTGCCAACGCGGTATTCCATTGCTGTTTTTACAAAACATCACGGGCTTTATGGTTGGCCGACAGTATGAAAGTGAAGGCATAGCTAAACATGGAGCCAAACTGGTCAATGCAGTAGCCTGTGCAAATGTCCCTAAGCTTACAGTGATTATCGGTGGTAGCTATGGGGCAGGCAACTACGGTATGTGTGGCCGCGCCTATGATCCCAGGTTTCTGTGGTTATGGCCCAACGCCCGTATTTCGGTCATGGGGGGCGAGCAAGCTGCCGATGTCTTAGTACAAATCAAAGAAGCTGCCCTGAATAAGCGTCAGCAAAGCTGGCCTCAAGCGGAGCGTGATAGCTACCGAACAGGGCTGGTCGCTGAGTACGAGCACCAAGCCAGTGCCTATTATGCCAGCGCGCGGCTCTGGGATGATGGCATCATTGATCCTGCACAAACCCGCACCGTAATCGGGCTAAGCTTATCAGCCTGTCTTAATGCCCCTATCCCTCACAACCAGTTTGGCGTATTTCGTATGTAAGGAGTTGTCATGGAAGCACTCTACTCATCTGCTTATTTACAAACCGCTTGCCGTGCGGATGGCGTCGCTACCCTCACCTTAAACCGGCCACAAGTACACAATGCGTTTGATGACGAAATGATTGCTGAACTGATTGCGCAGCTCCAGGTGCTAGCAGCTCAACCTCAGGTCAGATTGTTGGTGATCAATGGCAAGGGTAAACATTTTAGTGCCGGTGCCGACCTTACCTGGATGCAACGTATGGCATCAGCCACCCATCAAGAGAATATGGCCGATGCTGGCCAGCTGGCAACCTTGCTACAAACCATTAATGACTTCCCACACCCGGTTATCGGTCAGGTTCATGGTGCAGCCTATGGCGGTGCTGTCGGTTTGGTGGCCTGTTGCGATATTGCCTTAGCCACGACCAACGCCTCCTTTTGCCTTAGCGAAGTGAAGCTAGGGTTAGTGCCTGCCGTCATTAGCCCTTATGTCATTCAGGCCATTGGTCCCCGAGCTGCACGACGCTACTTCCTGACAGCAGAAAGTTTCAATGCTGATATTGCAGAACAACTAGGACTTATTCATTTAGTCTGTGAAGCCGATGAACTGGTCACTACGACTGAACGTTTTATTCAGCGCCTATTGAATAATGGTCCTCATGCGTTACAAGCCGCTAAACAGCTCATTGCTAATGTCGCCTTTCACCCCATTTCTCCGGAGCTGGTGCGCTATACCCAACAGCTCATCGCAGACCTTCGCACGTCTGCAGAAGGCCAGGAAGGCATGCAAGCATTCCTGGCTAAGCGCCCTCCTGAGTGGCAGCACCCTACTCACACACAAGCAACAAAAGGCCAACCTAAAAGTAAAAGCCATAATAACAACACAGCGGAGTCTGAATGATGCATACACTCCTAATTGCCAATCGTGGGGAAATAGCCTGCCGAGTTATTCGTACAGCTCAGGCTATGGGAATACGTTGTGTTGCGGTTTACTCGTCGGTAGACCAACATGCACTGCATGTGCAACTGGCCGATGAAGCTTATGTACTCGGACCTGCACCCGCGGCTGAAAGTTACCTTAACAGTCAAAAAATACTGACTATTGCCAAACAAGCTGGCGCCGATGCGATACATCCTGGTTATGGTTTTTTATCCGAAAATGCAGACTTTGCAGCAACCTGCCAGCAAGCAGGCATAACCTTTGTCGGACCACCAGCTGAAGCCATCCGCATGATGGGCAGTAAACAGGCTGCCAAACAACATTTACAACAAGCTGATGTGCCTTTGCTGCCTGGCTACCATGGTCAAGACCAGTCACTTGCAACCTTTCAACAGAGTGCTCAAGAAATTGGTTACCCAGTACTGCTTAAAGCCGCTGCCGGTGGTGGCGGAAAAGGTATGCGTATTGTTCATCAAGTGAGTGAGCTTGCTACAGAAATGGCAGCAGCCCAGCGTGAAGCCAAAAAGAGCTTTGGTGACGATACCTTACTTCTGGAAAAATACCTTGCCCAGCCACGACATATTGAAATCCAGATCTTTATGGATCAGCAGGGACACGGGGTTTCACTGTTCGAGCGCGACTGTTCCTTGCAGCGCCGTCACCAAAAAATTGTTGAAGAAGCACCAGCACCTGGCTTATCAGCAAAACTACGTGAACGAATGGGAGAAGCCGCACTGCGCGCCGCCAAAGCGATTGGCTATGTGGGCGCAGGAACCGTAGAGTTCTTGCTCAGTGAAGATGAACAGTTTTACTTCATGGAAATGAATACTCGCCTTCAAGTAGAGCATCCTGTAACAGAACTGATTACCAACCAAGACTTGGTGGAATGGCAGTTACGTATCGCGCAAGGTGAACACCTCCCCTGTCGCCAACAACAGTTAGCAATACATGGTCACGCCATAGAGCTACGTCTTTATGCAGAAAGCCCTCAACAAGGTTTCTTACCAGCAACAGGCACGATTAATCACTTGAGCTGGCCAGAGTTAAGTCATCTGCGCATTGATACTGGTGTTCAACAGGGCGATGACATCACCATTCACTATGATCCCCTGATAGCCAAAATTATTAGCTGGGGCGCTACACGTCCTGCCGCTATCCAGCGCCTTCAACAAGCGCTCAGCAAGTTGCAGTTACAGGGTGTTACCACGAATCAAGGATTTCTATACCGTTTATTACAACAACCAGAAGTACGTCATGGCCAAACTGATACCCAATATGTTGAGCGGGTGGTTTCAAGCATCCAGCAACCGTCTGAACAACACCGGAATATCGCGCTTATTGGTGCGGCTTTAACCTGGCTCGATGCTCCCCGCTCCCCAGCTCACCATCAGACAACAGATCCTTATTCACCTTGGCGTAGCAACCATGCCTGGCGGTTAAACCAGCCAAACTTGCTGACGTTAACCCTTCATCATGAACAACAGGCTTTCACAATAGCCATGCGTGAAATTGATGCCCAAACGTTGGAAATAGCCTTAGCCGACGAGTCTCAAACATGTCACTTTTGGCGAAAGGATAACGTCATTACAGTACAGACAGCTGACCAGCATCGACACACTCTGATTACTCATTACCAGCTTGGTAAATTAGGGGAAGCATCTATTGCTGTGCAGTGTGCGGGTGAATGGTTTCACTTTAAACAACAACGTCATCACCAGGCAGCCGAAGACGAAACTGGCTCAGAACTCACCGCCCCCATGCCTGGCAGTGTTGTTGCACTCTTGGTCAAACCAGGCGATGCGGTAGCCAAAAACACCCCCCTGCTGATCTTAGAAGCGATGAAAATGGAGCACACCATCAGAGCACCCGCGGCCGGAAAAGTCACCCGCTTTAATTGCCAACCAGGTGCACTGGTGACAGCTGGCTTTGAACTATTGGATTTTGAGTGTGCAGATACTGAGTCTTCCGCATGTGAGGTAACCGCATGAGCTTGCCCAGTCATGTTCACATTGTGGAAGTGGGTCCCAGAGATGGCTTACAAAATGAGCCGGCTTCATTATCAGTCGCGCTTAAGTGCCAGCTCATAGAACAGCTAGTCTCAACGGGCATCCGACACATTGAAACAGGTAGTTTTGTTTCACCCAAATGGGTGCCGCAAATGGCTGATTCAGAGCAAGTCATGCATCAGCTTCAACGCACATCCGGGGTTATCTACAGCGTACTAACCCCAAACCTTAAAGGGTTTGAACGAGCCTTGCGCTGTCAACCCAGTGAAATCGCTGTATTTGCTGCTGCCAGTGAAGAATTTAGCGCACGCAATATTAACTGCTCCATTACCGAAAGCCTGGAGCGTTTTAGTCCACTGATTGAGAAAGCAAAAGGCCAAAAACTGAGGGTTAGAGGCTATATCTCCTGTACAGTGGGATGCCCTTACACGGGTGATATTACGCCACAACAAGTAGCCTGGGTTGCCCAACAGTTAAACGAAATGGGCTGTGATGAAATCTCACTGGGTGATACGATTGGGGTGGGCAATCCATTAGCCTGTAAGCGGATGTTAGCGGCAGTGGCACACTATGTTCCTCTTTCTCAGCTTGCCGTTCATTTTCATGATACCTATGGGCAAGCATTGGCAAATATCTATGCCATGCTAGAGGAAGGAATTGCAACGGTAGACACTGCTATCGCCGGGCTGGGTGGGTGTCCCTACGCCCAGGGAGCCAGCGGCAATGTCGCTACTGAGGATGTGGTGTATCTGCTAAATGGATTAGGGATTCAATCCAAAATTGACCTTTCACAGCTTACAGTGGTCAGTCACTGGATTTGCCAGCTACTTAATCGCCCCAATCAAAGCAAAGTCGCACGTGCACTTCATCCTCAGCGGAAAAAACCATGATATGGACCGCTTGCGTAACAATAAAAATTTAAATGTACGACATTGGGATGACTATGAGTAAACTGCTGTGGAAACCGAGCCAAGCCCGCGTAGCAGCCAGTAATATGACTGCCTTTATGACTAGGGTTAATCAGCACTATACAACAACATTAGTAGATTACCCTCACCTCCATGAGTGGTCAGTAAACCACCGCCCGGAATTTTGGTCATTGCTCAGTGAATTTTATGGTTTGCGCTGGCATCACCAACCTAAATCGATTCTAGAAAATGACCAAAACATGCCAGGTGCTGAGTGGTTTAAGGACGCTACTTTAAACTATGCAGAACATTTACTTACACGACGTGACCACAAACCTGCCATTATTTTCCGCGGTGAACAGGGACAGCGCAGAGTAATCAGTTATCTGGAACTCTACCAGCAAGTGGCTCAAGTCGCGGCTCAGCTAAAACAACTGGGGGTCACCACAGGTGATAGAGTAGCAGGCTACCTGCCAAACTGCCCCGAAGCGATTATTGCAATGCTCGCAGCAGCCAGCTTAGGGGCAGTGTGGACCAGCTGCTCACCTGATTTTGGTTGGCAAGGTGCGCTTGACCGATTCGATCAGATTAAACCTAAGGCCTTATTTACGGTTGATGGCTATTTTTATAATGGCAAACACATTGATATTCAGGATAAAGTTTTTCGGCTCATTCAAAACTTAAACACCATTGAGCAAACTATCATTATCAGCTTTGCCAGTCCTGATACAAAACCACCCAGTTTACCTAACATCTCACTTTGGCAAGATTGGCTAAACAGCTCACCTTCCACCCCCGATCTCACCTTTACACCTGTCCCCTTCAATGCACCGCTTTACATTCTTTACTCATCTGGTACTACAGGTAAGCCTAAGTGCATTATCCATAGCGTAGGTGGCACACTACTTCAGCATTTGAAGGAACTAGGCCTGCATACCGACCTAAAAGATGATGATGTCTTTTTCTATTTCACTACCTGTGGCTGGATGATGTGGAACTGGCAAGTTAGCGCTCTCGCCTTAGGCTTAACGCTAGTGATTTATGATGGTTCTCCCTTTTATCCAACCCCGGCTATTCTTTTTGATATTGTGGAAACAGAAGACGTCAGTGTGTTTGGTACCAGTGCCAAATACTTGTCTGCACTGCAAAAGCAAGAGGTTATACCGGCCCAGCGTCACACGCTCTCAGCTCTTCGCACCCTACTGTCCACAGGCTCGCCGCTGGCAGATGACAGCTTTGATTATGTGTATCGTGATATTAAGCAGGATATCTGTCTGTCCTCAATCTCAGGGGGGACAGATATCATTTCTTGCTTTGCTTTAGGCTGTCCTATCCTGCCGGTCTATCGTGGCGAATTACAGTGTATTGGGCTTGGCATGGATGTTGTCTTTATGCGAAATGGTGACCAAGCTAAAGTGAGTGAAAAAGGTGAATTAGTCTGTCGCCAGAACTTCCCCTCCATGCCGATAGGCTTTTGGGATGATCCTGATCGACAAAAATACCATGCGGCTTATTTTAGCCAACACCCTGGACAGTGGAGTCATGGTGATTTTGGTGAAATCACTGAACATGGAGGGGTTGTTATTCACGGCCGAGCTGACGCAGTATTGAATCCAGGTGGTGTACGCATTGGCACAGCGGAAATTTACCGCCAAGTTGAGGCCATTCCAGAGGTTTTAGAATGCATCGCCGTCTGCCAGGATTGGCAAGGAGACAGCCGTATTGTACTGTTTGTAAAACTAAAACCGGCACTATCGCTAAGCGATGACCTGGTGAATACCATTAAACAAACCATTCGCCAGAATACAACACCCCGTCATGTTCCCGCAAAAGTCTTGCAGGTAAATGATATTCCCCGAACCCGAAGTGGCAAGATTGTCGAAGTAGCGGTTCGGGAAACAATCCATGATCGACCAGTGAAAAACACTGATGCACTTGCCAACCCTGAAGCACTAGAATATTTCAAGCAACGAGAAGAGCTGCTTTGCGATTAAGCTGACTCTGACTAAGCCAGCTGCCCTGAGTATTCGCTCCAGTTAGGCTTTTGCACTGCTAAATAAACGAAAGAAATTGGCACTGGTTTGTGTTGCCAGTGTCGTTAAGGATTCACTTCTTAACTCAGCTAAAAAGGAAGCAACCTCCTTAACATACTTTGGCTCATTGGTCTTACCACGAAATGGTACTGGTGCTAAATAAGGCGCATCGGTTTCGACCAATAAACGATCCAAAGGAATTTTTTGCGCAACCTCACGCACATTATCCGCCTGGCGGAAAGTAACAATCCCTGAGATCGAAATGTACATACCCAAATCTAAAGCTTGGCGGGCCATATCCCAGTCTTCAGTAAAGCAATGTAAAACTCCACCAAAGGATTCAACCGAGTGGCTACGCAATAAGGCCAAGGTATCCGCTTTCGCTTCCCGAGTATGAATGACTACAGGCTTATTTACCTGTTGCGCAACCTGTAGCTGGGTTACAAAACGCTGCTGTTGTTGCCGAACAGTCTCTTTAGCATAGTAATAGTCCAACCCCATCTCGCCAATAGCCACCACCTTGGGGTGATCAGACAAAGCAACCAGCTTATCTGCATCAGGCTCTTGGCCATCTTGCTCCAAAGGATGTACCCCTACAGTAGCAAATACATTGGGATACTGCTCTGCAATAGAAACCACCTGTGGGCTGTTTTCCATACTCACAGCTATCGCTAAAAAATGACTGACACCTTCCTGTTCTGCCGCTTGCAGTGCCATAGACAGGTTATTGTCATAAGCATCCAGTTTTAAACGGTCTAGGTGACAATGAGAATCCACTAACATTATAAAAACATCGCTCCCAAGACTGAGTGAAATAATCACTCAGTCAGCATGATCTGAAGAAAAAAAGGAAATAGACCGGCTTACGAGGTGTAGGAATGTACTAAAGGGTATGCGTAGGCCGATCAGATTGCAGCGCACCAGCCAAATAAGTTTCAATTTTACTGCGCGCCATATCATCCTGACCATTAAACTGCACACCAATACCTGCAGCACGATTACCTTGAGCACGTCGTGGTGTAATCCAGATTACTTTGCCTGCTACCGGGATTTTTTCCGGCTCATCCATCAAGTTGAGCAGCATAAAAACTTCATCACCCAGCTTATATTGCTTATTGGTAGGGATAAACAGTCCACCATGGGCAACGAAAGGCATGTAAGCTGCATAGAGCACAGCCTTATCCTTGATGGTAAGTGACAAAATACCGTTACGAGGGCCAAGTCGAGGAGGTTTATTCATGTTACTGCCTTGCTTTTCAGCGTTGAGTCAGACCGCGCCAACGTATGAGAACCCCTTCTATCAATAACGGAAGATTTAAATTGCCTTGGTTTAACAGGTGCTGGCGCTGGATCAGCAGCCAGTCATAATATTGATAGAGTGCTTGAATACCTGCCTTATTAGCAATATAGGTCAACATTGGCGTTACGTCTTTATTTTTGCAACATCTATCACACCCGAGTTGCGAGATTTTTATCATATCGCTTAACCAGTCCAACAGCCAAGTTAAAACAAGTGATAATTCAATAGATTGCCATTGTTTCGCTAAGATCACTGGGGAAACTTGCCGCTTGGTAATAGCTTTTACCCCCTCTAAAACCTGTTGACGAATAGCCAAAGCATCTTTTTGGTAATAATCACACGCCAGTAAAGGTGCTTGGCTAGCAAGGTTTAGCAAAAACGTAGCCGATTCTTGAGTAAGAGAAGACTCTTGCGCCATCAGCCAATTAATACCACTTTGTGGATCAGGAAGAGTAAATTGCAACCGCTGACAGCGGCTTTTTATCGTTGGGAGTAATCCACTACTGGTATCAGTAATCAGTAATATTACCGTATTATCACCAGGCTCTTCTAAGCACTTTAGTAAGGCATTCGAGGCATTGATATTCATCGCATCTGCAGGATAAATAATAATAACCCGATATCCCCCCTGCTGTGCTGTCTTACTGGCAAACCCGAGCAGCTGCCTAACTTGATCAACCCGAATAGGTTTGCCTTCTTGTTCTGGTGTCACCACTAAGAGATCCGGATGAGATTTTGCTTGCAGCAATTGGCAGCTTTTACACGCCCTACAAGCTGAACCACCCGTCAAACTCGTACAAAGTAGTACCGAGGCTACGCATTGAGCAAAGTGAAACTTGCCAAGCCCCTTGTGGCCTTCCAGCAAATATGCATGAGCCATTCGTCCTTGCTGATGCTGTTTGCTCCAGTGCTGCCACAGTTTTTCCTGCCAGGGAAAAGGTAGCTGGCTATTTACTGAAAAACTCATCAAGCACCTGTCTAATTTGTTGCTGGACATCAACTAAAGGCTGAGCAGCATCAATAATACGGAAACGATCAGGAAAAGCCCTTGCTCTAGCCAAATACCCTGCCCTCACTCGCTCAAAAAAATCGTGCTGCTGTTGCTCAAAACGGTCACTCTGACCTCTTTTAGCGACCCTGGCCATACCGTCAGCGACCGGTAAATCCAAAAGCAGGGTAAGATCAGGTTGAAGCGCCTGCTGGACAAGTTTTTCGAGGGTTTCGAGTACAGTGATTGACAGGCCTCTTCCCGCACCTTGATACGCAAAACTAGCATCTGTAAAGCGGTCACTTACGACAACCTTACCTGCATATAGAGACGGTTTAATCACCTGAGCCAAGTGTTGTGCCCTCGCAGCAAACACTAAAAGTAACTCAGCCGTAGGGTCCAATGCTTCATCTGCATGGTGCAGCAGTAAGTCTCTTACCTGCTCTGCTATTGGAGTGCCTCCAGGCTCACGGGTTTTAACCACGGAAAGGCCACGATTTTTTAGATCATCAATAATAAAAGCCAGGTTAGTTGATTTGCCGACACCCTCACCACCTTCAAGGGTAATAAACGAACCTGTCTGCTTGTGCTGCTCAGTCATAACTCTTTTTCTAATTTGAATTACTTTCAACGTTGATGGTATTTGTACCACAAATACCATCAAGCAATCATTTAGTGTTGATATTGCTAGTTAGCTTGAGGATTGGAGCGGTAGTCCTGGCGGCGACGAAGCTGATACTTACGAACAGCACGATTATGCTCACTTAACGATGATGAGAAGTGGTGACTACCATCCCCTTTAGCCACAAAATATAAGCTATTACCGGGTGCGGGGTGCAGTGCTGCCTGGATCGCTAATTGGCCAGGAAGAGCAATAGGTGTAGGAGGCAATCCCATTATACGATAGGTATTGTAAGGGGTGTCTTGCTGCAAATGCTTGCGTGTTATATTCCCCGTATACTGCTCACCTATACCATAAATAACGGTGGGGTCAGTCTGTAAACGCATATTTTTCTGTAATCGTCGAACAAAAACTCCTGCAATAGCAGGGCGCTCTTCAGGCACTCCCGTTTCTTTTTCTATAATGGACGCCATAATCAGTGCTTCATAAACATTTTGATACGGTAAGTTTTGAGCACGTTTTGGCCACTCCTCTGCCAAAGTGCGCTCCATCTTTTCATAAGCACGTTTCAGTAATGCAGCATCTTTAGTGCCCGCAGAGTAAGCATAAGTATCAGGAAAAAATAGCCCCTCTGGATGACTGTATGTACTTTTAAAACCCAATAACTCAGGTAATTTTTGCCATTGATCAGGGGTAATGGTGTGTTCAATTTTTGGTGCTTGGGCCAGCACTTCAAGAGCTTGACGAACAGTCCATCCTTCGACAAAGGTAATCGTGTATTGACGGGTTTTACCGCTCACTAATAAGGCAATCAGCTCATCAATTGAGCTTTGCGCCGGCACTGCATATTCACCCGCTTTAAGTTGCAATGCTTTACCACGATAACGTACATATACCTCAAAAGACCAAGGTTCCTTTACAAGTCCCTGGCTAACAAGTTGTTGGCTTAATTGCCTTACAGAAGTACCTGAAGGAATATTAACGTTAAGAGTCTGCTGATTATTAAGTAGTTTTTTTTGTCCATAACCTTGTAAATACAAATAGCCACCAACGGCTACACACATTATTAACAAGGTGACTAATAAAGTTGACCACAAAAAAAATTTTTTCATCCCAGTACTTCTATTAAGGTCTGTTGCCAGTATTGAGTCATTTGCCCAACAGGCCAGTGCTTTTCTTCTGACCAACTGGGTGCTTGAAAAGCTCTAACTGGCCAGATCCCCAGCACACTATTACACACAAACACCTCAGTTGCAGTGAATAACATCGCTAATGTGACGTTTAACACCTCAACTGTTCCCCCCCGCTTTTTAGCCTGTTCAATAATAAACGCTCGACAGGTGCCCTCAACCCCGCAAAGGCTGAGGTCAGGAGTTATCAGTCGATTATCGCTAACCAGAAAAATATTACTCATGGTTGCTTCAATCACATGACCTGTCGAATCCATTACAAGGCCTTCGCCATACTCAGCAGACTGCCATTCCTGTCTCGCCAGTACTTGCTCCAAGCGATTTAGGTGCTTTAGTCCCGCCAGCAGTGGCTGGTGAGCAAGATATGTTGTACAGGGAAAAAGCCGTATACCTGTAGACCAATTAGCTTGGGGGTAATCTGGATAAGGGTATAGTTCAACAAGTATTGATGCTGGTCCACTCCCTACGGGGTTATAGCCACGCCCACCACCTCCTCGGGTAACCGTGAGCTTGACCACACCAAGCGCTGTAGACTGTTGTTGGCAGGCCTCAAAAACACAACGTTCAATATCAACCAGGTCACAAGTGATTTTCAAGCGCGCCAAGCCTTGGACCAAACGCGCTTTATGCAAATGCCAGAGCGAAGGCTGTTGATTAACCACTTTGATCGTTTCAAAAATGCCATCGCCATAGCTTAAGCCACGGTCACCAACAGCAATATACTGACAAGGTTCGCCATTTAACCAACACCCCAGCCGCGTTGCCATAATCCCCCCTTACACTGACGCCACATACTTATTCTAATCAGATCGAGAAAAAACCAACGTACCATTGGTGCCACCAAACCCAAAAGAGTTTGATATTGCATGACGAATTTGTAAGGGCTTTGCATGATGAGGAACATAATCTAAATCACACTCGTCATCAGGGTTATCCAGGTTAATTGTTGGTGGAGCTACTTGCTGATGCAGAGATAATACTGTAAATAGAGCTTCAACAGCCCCTGCAGCTCCCAGCAAATGTCCAGTCATTGATTTAGTTGAGCTTATAGCAAGTTTATAGGCTTGATCTGCAAAAACGCTCTTAACCGCACGGGTTTCCGCTATATCCCCTACAGGGGTTGAAGTACCATGCGCATTAATATAATCAATATCCTCAGGGTTGAGTTTTGCGTCCAGCAAAGCATTTTTCATAGAAAAGGCTGCACCTTCTCCATCTTCTGGAGGCGCTGTCACATGAAATGCATCACCGCTCATGCCAAAGCCTGTTAGCTCCGCATAGATTTTTGCCCCCCTACGCTTTGCATGTTCAAGTTCTTCCAAAACCAAAACACCTGCGCCATCACTCAGCACAAAACCATCACGATCTTTATCCCAAGGGCGACTCGCTTGCTGCGGGCTATCATTACGGGTAGAAAGTGCACGTGCAGCACCAAACGCCGCCATACCTAATGCACAGGATGCTTTTTCTGCACCGCCAGCCACCATAACATCAGCTTCCCCATACATGATATTTCGAGCCGCCATTCCCAAACAGTGAGTGCCTGTGGTACATGCTGTCGCCAACGCATAATTTGGCCCCTTTAAGCCAAAACGCATCGAAACTTGGCCGCTTACCATATTAATAACGGACCCAGGAACAAAGAAAGGAGATATACGGCGCGCACCCGCCTCAACAATCACTTGCGCATTTCGCTCAATAGTAGATAAACCACCAATTCCTGAGCCAATTGCCACACCAATACGGTGTGCATTTTCAGTTGAAACAGATAACTTAGCGTCATAAATCGCCTGAGAAGCCGCAGCAATACCATACTGAATAAATACGTCAACTTTGCGCGCCTCTTTAGCTGACATGTAGGTCTCAATATCAAAATCGTTAACCATGCCAGCAAAGCGGGTATTTAGGGATGGAACATCAAGATGTTCAACTGGGGAAATGCCGCTTTTACCTGCTAAAATATTTTGCCAGCAACTTTCGACATCATTGCCGAGTGGACTGATTAAACCAAGACCGGTGACCACCACTCTTCTACGAGACACCTAAGCTCTCCTCTCTACACAATATAACAATGCCTTTAGAACAGCTGTATACTTCCAGTATCGTATGTATATGGCAAATGTCGTATTCTTCAGTAGAATAAAACCGCTCATTATTTATACGTGTAGGCATTACTAAATAATATAAAAGCCGCTCTACAAAGTGCAGAAGCGGCTTTTATTTAATCGAAAAACTAGAAGGGATTATTGATTAGCGATAATGTAATCAATTGCTTCTTGCACAGTAGTAATTTTTTCTGCTTCCTCATCAGGAATTTCAGTTTCAAATTCTTCCTCAAGGGCCATTACCAACTCAACAGTGTCCAGTGAGTCTGCGCCAAGATCTTCAACGAATGAAGCATTGTTAGTTACTTCTTCTTCTTTAACACTAAGCTGTTCACAAACAATTTTTTTGACGCGCTCTTCAATGGTACTCATACCTAGTTTTGCTCCTATGTAAACAGATGCAGCCTTGCTGCTGTGTAAGTTTATAAAACCGACTGTAAAAATTGCAAGTTTAACAATCAACCAGCAACTTTAAATAACCGCAAAAATTTAAATGCATTGGCTTTATTATGCTTTCACAAATAAAGCCAACACTGGGTTAACCCATGTACATACCACCGTTGACATGCACGGTCTCACCCGTTACATAAGCTGCAGCATCCCCAGCCAGAAAAGCAACCACAGAGGCAATCTCAGCAGGATTACCTAAGCGATTTAAAGGAATTTGCTCAAGCAGTTTTGCTCGATGAGCTTCTGGTAATTCTCGCGTCATGTCGGTATCAATGAAACCCGGGGCGACAGCATTAACAGTAATTCCTCTTGCTCCAATTTCACGGGCTAATGCACGAGTAAAACCTTCAATGCCTGCTTTAGATGCAGCATAGTTGCTTTGCCCAGCATTACCCATTGAGCCGACTACAGAACTCACATTAATAATCCGTCCCCAACGTGCTTTGGTCATTGCCTTTAAGCACGCTTTAGAAATTCGAAACGCAGACGTTAAGTTGGTATCCAATACTTGCTGCCAATCTTCAAGCTTTAAGCGAAGCATTAAATTATCACGGGTAATTCCCGCATTATTGACAACAATCAGCGGTGCGCCAAATTCTTCTGTTATTTGCTTAATAACAGCATCAACTTGTTCTGCATCGGTCACGTCCATTGCGTAGCCACGACCCGCAATATTTTTTTCAGCCAATGCTGCAGAAATCCGATCAGCACTATCACTTGATGTTCCAGTACCAATAACAGTTGCACCTGCAAGCCCTAACTGCTCCGCAATGGCTTTACCTATACCGCGCGTTGCTCCAGTAACTAGGGCGACTTTACCTTGCATGTGTTTTTCACCTTTTTTCTAAACACTTATACCGCGACGCTTGTTGATGAGATCATTTTACTCATCAACTCAGGTGTTTCTAAAGACGACACCTGCAATTTGCGCTGAATTCGCTTATTTAAACCTGATAATACTTTGCCAGGTCCACATTCGATAATCGTGTCAACCTCAGCTGCAAGCATTGTATTGACTGTAGCCACCCACTGAACTGGGCTATATAACTGCTCAATCAACTGAGTTCTAATAACTTCTGGTGTTTCTGCAATTTGTCCTGAAACATTTTGCACTACTGAAATTTCAGGCACAGCAATATCAATACTTGATAGCACATCTGCCAGCTGTTCTGCTGCAGGCTTCATCAGTTCACAGTGCGAAGGAACACTCACAGAAAGTTTTACCACCTTCTTTGCACCCAGGGCCTCAGCTTCACTGATGGCTTTATCCACAGCTGCAGCTTGTCCTGCAATAACAACCTGACCAGGTGAATTGTAATTGACAGGGGAAACTAACCCTGCTTCTGCTGCCTGATCACAAGCCTGCTGCACAATATTATCATCTAAGCCCAGAACGGCAGCCATCGCACCCTGTCCCTCAGGAACAGCAGCTTGCATTAACTGACCACGACGTCTAACTAGACGAACCGCATCTACTAAACTGATACTTTTAGCGCAGACAAGGGCTGAATACTCACCCAAGCTATGACCAGCCATAAACACTGGTTTAGTGCCACCTAACGACTGCCATACACGCCAAATTGCAACACTTGATGCTAATAAAGCAGGTTGTGTGTTTTCAGTTTGATTTAATACATCAGCTGGCCCTGTAAAAATGAGCTCGCGCAAATCTAAACTAAGCGCATCAGAAGCTTCTGTCAGGGTTTCATTGATCTCAGGGTATTGATCAGCCAACAGTTGCAGCATACCAACTTGTTGTGAACCTTGCCCCGGAAAAACAAACGCAATTTTACTCATAACAATGAAATTCTTCTCAGTTTATAAGTGCGCGCCAATTATAGGCGATGGCAAATGAGACTCATAGTAAAAATATGTTGCTGGAAAATTACAAAGTTATATTGCAGCATTTAGCCTTGAATAATATACCGAATAATTACCCAAAAAATGTAAACTGATAGCCCTTTTAATTCAATCTTTCTGCACTAAAAACCTAATACTATCCACATTGTGATCAAAAAAACTGAATAACAAAATTTATGATACTAATATTTTTTCCAGCTCTTTAGACAACAAGTCAGGAATACTCTTTTCAACTTCATAAACCGCTAGACCAATAGCTTGCTGTAATGCCAGGGCATCTGCAGCCCCATGGCTTTTAACCACAACCCCCTGCAAGCCCAACAAGCTTGCACCATTGTAGTACCTGGGGTCCAGTTGCTGCTGTATAGTCTTTAGTACTGGCTGGGCAAGCAAAGCTAGCAACCTCCCCCACCAGACCTTTTGAAAGGCATTAATAACCGTATTTTTTATGTATGCGGCCAAGCCTTCACTTACTTTTAATGCAACATTGCCAACAAAGCCATCACAAACGACAACATTTACTTTATTTTTGTAAATATCATCGCCTTCAACAAAACCACTATAATTAATGTCGTCATTACCCTGTAGTAACTGAGCAGCTAAACGAACAGGCTCATTACCTTTAGTTTCTTCAACGCCGACATTGAGTAAACTTACCCTTGGATCCGGTATGTCGTGTAGCAAGCGGACTAAACAGCTGCCCATCACGGCAAACTGATAAAGCTGATCAGCACTACATCCAACATTGGCACCAATATCGAGCAAATACGTCACGCATTGCTCTATGGGTAAACGAGTAATAATTGCTGGTCGATCAATACCAGGCAAAGTACGTACTATAACTTTACCTAACGCCATTAGAGCGCCAGTATTACCCGCACTGACGCAGGCTTGAGCCTGCCCTTCTGCGACTAACTCTAAAGCAACACGCATAGAAGCTTTTTTTTTCATGCGCATGGCTTGCACAGGCTTATCAGCCATAGAAATTACTTCAGGTGCATGAATCACTTGTAGCCTCTGTTGCACCTGAGCAAAACGATCACCAAGCAGCTCACCAATAACTGCAGCATCACCCACTAACAGGAGTTTAAGGTGAGGATGAGTTGAGAGGCATTGGAGGGCTGCTGTCAATGAAACGTGGGGACCATAATCCCCACCCATCACATCGAAGGCAATCGTGGTCAAGAATTACTCGTCGTCGTTGCTAGATACAACTTTACGACCACGATAGAAACCATCTGGAGAAACGTGATGACGACGATGAGTCTCACCTGTATTAGCGTCAAGACTTAACGCAGCAGTAGAGAGTCCATCATGCGCACGACGCATACCACGCTTAGAACGAGTTTTACGGTTCTGTTGAACAGCCATGCTTTAGCTCCTGATTAAATTTAATTAGGTATCAGTTTTTAACGATGCCAACACCTGAAAAGGGTTTTCTTTAGATGATGTACTTGATTCAGTGTTATCACCATCTTGATCAGATGCCTCAACGTTGCCTTCAAAGTGACAATCTGTTTGCTCATGTCTTGCAACAATTGGTAGTGCCAATATGAGCTCGTCTTCTACCAAATCTGTTAACGCCACATTAGTTTCTGCAACAATAACAGGGTCATAGTGCGCTGGAACTGCCTTTGCAGCTTCCTCATGCCAAACAATAGCTAAACTACAAGTCACAGATAAAGGTAAGTGCATAACTTGCAAGCAACGTTGACACGTCAACTTTACCTCTACAGACAATGAGCCCTGAACGACATAGAAGCCCTCTTCATCTTGCAAAAACTGCAGATCGAGCGCCACTTCTCCTTCAGGATCTATTATTGCCTCAGCAAACCTGGGCAGGTCAGTCACTAAAATGCTGCCTGCAATGCGGGTTTCAGCATGTGCCAGTTTGCGAGGATTAATACTTATTGGTAATTGCCCAGTTAACATAAGCGCGCAATGATAGGGATATGGATGGTATCTGTCAAAAGATTTTAATGGAATAAGCCTTATGTACTTTAAGCTATATACTGAATGAAACAACACTCCCTTAAAATGGCTTTAAAATTACTGTTATTAACGCGATGCTCGACTTTTTAGCCTATTAATTTAGCTAACTGAAGAGGAGCATTGCCTTGGTTCCTATTAAATAATACACACAAACTGTGTGATAATAGCTTGCGGGTAATTCGATTAGTCAAGCTCCATAGTGTTCTGCCTTTGGTTCGCTGAATATTAAACCTTTCTACTAGCTGACCAATCGTTGTCTCC
>NZ_AUAF01000066.1 GCF_000428585.1 Zooshikella ganghwensis DSM 15267
GGAGACAACGATTGGTCAGCTAGTAGAAAGGTTTAATATTCAGCGAACCAAAGGCAGAACACTATGGAGCTTGACTAATCGAATTACCCGCAAGCTATTATCACACAGTTTGTGTGTATTATTTAATAGGAACCAAGGCAATGCTCCTCTTCAGTTAGCTAAATTAATAGGCTAAAAAGTCGAGCATCGCGTTAGATTAACAATGGTTTATCCTGATATTTTTCTAACAATTTACTCAGCTCGTTATCCGATAATTGCTTGACTTGCTTGAACTTAGCAGTTACTACAGGCACCAGACTCAAACTAACATATAGATCATCAACGCTAAACCCTGCCTCTTCTATTACCTTGATATTGTCATTAAAAACACTAACAACTTCTTTTGCTTTTTCTGTCTTAAACTCGCTATATTCTCACAGTGTTTGTTTAGTATATTCGAGACCATCAGCCGCTTTCTTTTCTAGTTCACTCGACATTGTCTCTGCAGAGCTTTTCATTGTTTGCCATAAGCTAGGTGAAGCATTCGCATTTTCTTCTTCAGCATCAAGATTCACACCTTCTTGAGCAAAGACCCACTCAACGCTACTGAATAAGTAAGCTGCGAATTAAACCTGCTTTTTTTTCAAATAAATACTTCATTATACAAGTCTCTTAACCGTTCAATTAATTATATCCATCTCTACTGTGCTTAAACTGAGCTGTACTCACCATAATACTGAAAACATTTTATGTCTAAACAATTTACAAATAATTATTTCACAAAAAAGTAACCAAATGTTTTTTAACAGTTTTTTTACAGTAGGAATAAATTTTGCGGTAAGGCTGCTGTCATTTTTTCCGAGGAATTATCATGCGATTTTTAAAATCAAGCATAATGGCTGCAGCCCTCTTACCTTTTACTTGGTTTAATAATGCTCATGCCGTACTAGTGGACACTGAGTTATCTCTTGTGATTGATATATCAAGCAGTATTGATGCCGGTGAATTTGTTTTACAGCGCGATGGTTATGCTAATGCATTTCGTGATGCAAGCGTGCAAGCAGCCATTAGCGCGCTTACAAACGGTATTGCAGTTGCTGCATTTCCTTTTGCGTTAACTGGTGCTCAAGCTACACCTTGGTTTCACCTGCAAAATGCAGCAGATGCAGAAGCATTTGCAACCGCAATTGATGCGATTCCTGATGAAGATGTCGTTGGTACCAACATCGCTAGTGGCGTGGATGTTGCGCTCGCTTCAATGCTTAGCAATGACTTTGAAGGCACAAAACTGGTTATCGACGTTTCTACTGATGGTGTACAAAATGTGTTTCGTCCAGGTTTACCCTGCCCCATCAGCGACCCACCTACGGCACTTGAAGTAGAAGCATGTTTGGCTGCGTTTGATGCTGCTATTCATGGTGCACGGGATGATGCTGCTGCCGCAGGTGCATTTATTAATGCGCTAGCTATTTTTGATCCTGCCTCAGCTGCAGAATATTTAGCAGAACTTGAAGCACTATTGGGTGGATTACCTCCTGGCTTTCCAACTACGTTAGAAGAGTATCTAATGGAAAACCTGATTACAGGTCCAGATGCTTTCGTCTTATCCACCCAGTTTGATGATAGTTTTACTGACTTTGTCGTAAGTAAAATTTTGGCCGAAATTGAACCAGAAGAGCCTCCCACTCCAACGCCAACACCTGAACCATCAACCCTGCTTATCCTATTAACAGCCATGGCAGGGTTATTATTGAGGAACCCTAAAAAGCTTTCAGCTTAAATATACCCTTCACGAAACATTTATAGATATATACAGCTCATGCCTATCACCAATTTTTAAATAGTGATAAAGCACTTGATGCAAGGAAGCATCACCCAAATTAAACTATTTAATTGTGTGATATTTTTCTGAAAGCTCATGAACTGCATCCACAAACGCAGTCACTCGATCAGGTTCTACATATTGATGAATGCCATGCCCTAAATTAAAGACATGGCCAGAACCACTGCCAAAATCAGCTAAAATAGAGGCAACTTCCTGTTTAATTCTTTCTGGGTTGGCATACAGAACGCTGGGATCCATATTACCTTGCAATGCAACATGATCGCCTATTCGCTGCCTGGCTTGTCCAATATTTATTGTCCAGTCTAAACCGACACAATTCGCCCCACTCTTGGCAATTCGCTCTAACCAAAGACCACCATTTTTGGTGAATACAATTGACGGTACTTGTCGTCCATTATGCTCTTTGATCAATCCAGCCACTATCTTATTCATATAGCGTAACGAAAATTCATCATAAGCGGCATCGCTTAGCACACCACCCCAGGTATCAAATATCTGAACAGCTTGTGCTCCTGCTAAAATTTGTGCATTTAAGTAATCTGTAACGGCCTTTGCCAATTTATCCAACAACAGATGCATCACCTCAGGCTGTGTATAAAGCATCGCTTTAATATGGCGAAAGTCTTTGGTACTGCCTCCTTCAACCATATAAGTGGCTAAAGTCCAAGGACTACCAGAAAAGCCAATCAGGGGAACGCGCCCATTTAATGCATTGCGAATTGTTTTGACAGCATCAAGTACATACGACAAATCCGACTCAATCTTGATATCTGGAAGTGCTTCAACATCAGCAGCTGTTTGCAGGGGCTTTCTAAATTTAGGTCCTTCACCTTGCTCAAAGTAGAGCCCTAACCCCATAGCATCAGGGATCGTTAAAATATCTGAAAATAAAATAGCGGCATCCAGTGGATAACGCTCTAGTGGCTGTAATGTCACTTCACATGCCAGCTCAGGGTTTTGACAAAGTGCCATAAAGTCACCGGCCTGACTACGTGTTGCTCGATACTCAGGTAAATAACGTCCAGCTTGTCGCATTAACCACACAGGGGTGCGATCAACAGGCTCTTTTAACAACGCACGAAGAAAGCGATCATTTTTTAGTTCGACCATAGCGTTTATTACCTTGTATCACAGCTCATCAGTAAGATTCTGGGAGGCAAGTTTACACCAAAGCGATTGTCGAGACAGCTAGCAAGCCCTTTGCTATAGTTCGGGTCTTGTGTTCGTTGTAGGTAGATGCAGTAAGTATGTTTAAAAAGATTCTTGCCTCAATTGGCATTGGTAGTGCTACCGTTGACACACGCCTTACCCAATCAATTTATGAACCTGGAGAAACACTCACGGGGGAGGTGTATATAGCTGGGGGGGATACCGAACAACAAATTGCTGGTTTAGAGCATGCGCTAGTCACTTTGGCTGAAGCTGAAACCGATGAAGGTGAATATATTGCCCACCATATAATTCAATCCTGGAAGATGGCAGAAAGCTTTACCATTTTACCGGGTGAAGAAAAAATCATCCCATTTACCTATCAGCTGCATTATGAAACACCAATCACCCAACTCAACTGTCCAACGAAAACCTCAAAAGTATGGATACAAACAGGCTTAAATATTGACCTGGCACTTGACCCATCTGACCGAGACTACATAGATATAGCCCCAACCGCTGTGATGTCGACGTTTATTGAGGCAATGATAGCCTGTGGTTTAACACTGAGTTATGTGGATGTGGAAAAAGGTTTTGTTAAAGCACCCGACTTTGCCTCCAGCAGTGGCTGCTATCAAGAGCTGGACTTTAAGCCAAATGACCCCGGTCTATTTAACTTTAAAGAAGTAGAGGTTTCATTTGTGCCGGAGGCCAGTCGCACACATGTAATGCTGGAAATTGACCGACATTATAAAGATGAGCTATCTGCTTTTACCCTGAAACATGATGCAATTGATATAAACCAGCTTATTGCGCATATCAAGCATACTCTTGCAGCTTGACCCTCCCAAAAAAACGGGCAAAAGCCCGTTTTTGAGTTTGAACTACAGTTTTGCCCTGTACCAAAACCACTTAAATATCCAAGTAATCCATTATTCCTTCTGCAGCCTGACGTCCCTCCCAGATGGCTGTCACCACTAAGTCAGAACCTCGCACCATGTCACCACCCGCAAACACTTTAGGGTTAGATGTCTGGAAAGGATATTCACTTTTTTCTGGCGCAAGCACACGACCAGAAGTATCAGTTTCAATGCCTAAATCAGCAAACCACGGTGCTGGGCTAGGCCGAAAGCCAAAGGCAATAATCACGGCATCAGCAGGCACGACTTCTTCACTCCCAGGAACCGTCTCTGGAACCCGACGCCCATTCTCATCCGGCTCACCCAAACGAGTGGTCACAAACTTAACACCTTCAACCTGATCTTCTCCTACGATCGCCACTGGCTGACGGTTAAATAAAAACTGAACGCCTTCTTCTTTAGCATTTGCCACTTCGCGGCGTGAGCCTGGCATGTTTTCTTCATCTCGGCGGTAAGCACAAACTACCGATTTAGCTCCTTGCCTGATAGCCGTCCGGTTGCAGTCCATGGCAGTATCCCCCCCCCCTAAGACGACAAGCCGCTGATCACGCATATCAATAAAGTTAAGGTTATCGGTATTGAGACCCATACAGCGCTTAGTATTTGAAACCAAATAAGGCAGTGCTTCATAAACACCCTGCAAATCTTCTCCAGGAAAGCCACCTTTCATGTAGGTGTAGGTGCCCATCCCTAGAAATACCGCATCATAATCCTCAAGGAGAGTCTCTATGGTAATGTCTTTGCCTACCTCCGTATTCAAATGGAACTCCACCCCCATTTGGGTGAAAACCTCTCTACGGCGCTTTATTACTTCCTTTTCTAACTTAAACTCTGGAATCCCAAAGGTCAGTAACCCCCCAACTTCTGGGTTACGATCAAAAACCACAGGGGTTATACCATTACGAATCAATACATCAGCACAGGCAAGCCCTGCTGGACCCGCTCCAACCACAGCCACTTTTTTATCAGTCATCACCACATGTGATAAATCGGGTCGCCAGCCCATAGCAAATGCTGTGTCGGTAATATACTTCTCCACAGAGCCAATCGTCACGGCGCCAAACCCATCATTTAGGGTACAGGCCCCTTCACACAGGCGATCCTGTGGACAAACTCGACCACAAACTTCCGGTAAAGAGTTGGTTTGGTGTGACAGCTCAACGGCCTCCAGGATATTGCCCTCAGCCGCCAACTTTAACCAATTAGGAATGTAGTTATGAACAGGGCACTTCCACTCACAATAGGGGTTACCACATTCCAAACAACGGTGACTCTGTTCAGCAGTTTGCTTGGGTGTAAAAGGATCATAGATCTCCACAAACTGCGCTTTACGAACATCAATATCCTTTTTCCGCGGATCGACCCTGCCAACATCGATAAATTGAAAATTATTCTGTAAACGATCAACCATAATAATACCTCATTCATCGACTACTCAGGGCGGGTACGAATGCTAGCTAACAGCATGTTCAGGCTGGCTGCTTTAGGTTTGACCAACCAGAACTTACCAATATAGTCGTACATTTCTTCTAACAGATGAGCGCCCCAAGCGCTGCCAGTCTCCGTCACATACTCTGCAATAATGCTGTGTAGATAGGTCTGATACTGCTCCATGGTCTCTGTATCAATCCGCTGTATTTCCACCAGCTCATGGTTGTAACGATCAACAAAGTGCCGGTCCTGATCCAGCACAAACGCAAACCCACCGGTCATACCAGCACCAAAGTTATGTCCGGTATTACCTAAGACAGTAACCACACCACCAGTCATATATTCACAACAGTGATCACCGGTACCTTCAACCACGATATGAGCGCCCGAGTTACGAACCCCTAAGCGTTCTCCAGCCGTACCAGAAGCAAATAGCTTGCCGCCTGTAGCGCCATAGCAACAGGTATTACCAATTATGGCTGTCTCTTGAGATGCAAACTGACTATTTCCCGGGGGAGAAATGACTAACTTTCCACCCGTCATGCCTTTACCCACATAGTCGTTAGCATCACCTTGTAGGTACATATTCAGGCCTCCGGCATTCCAGACACCAAAGCTCTGACCTGCTGAACCTTTCAGGTAAACATTGACCGGACTATCAGACATCCCCTGATTACCATGGCGTTTGGCAATCTCTCCAGAAAGGCGAGCACCAATTGAACGATCACAGTTACCGACTAGGTAGTGAAAGTCTCCACCTTGGCGACTTTCAATGGCAGGCAAAATGTCTTTAACCATTTGCTCTGCCAGCTGGCCTTTATCAAAAGGCTCATTACGAACACTCTGACAAATTTGTGGCTTATCCAAAGGAATATGTTGCTGCTCAACTAAAGGTGATAAGTCCAGACGCTGCTGCTTTTCCGTAGTACCAGGTAAACGTTTTAATAAATCTGTACGTCCTATGACATCCTCTAAACGTGACACACCCAACTTGGCCAGCCATTCTCGAACTTCCGTTGCGACAAAAGTAAAGAAGTTCATGATCATTTCGACGGTACCAATAAAGTACTGGTCACGTAGTTGCTGATTTTGGGTGGCAACACCTGTTGCACAGTTATTTAAGTGACAAATCCGCAGATACTTACAGCCCATTGCTACCATAGGTGTGGTACCAAAACCAAAGCTTTCGGCTCCTAAGATAGCGGCTTTAATGACATCCAGACCGGTTTTTAAACCACCATCTGTCTGCAGACGAACTTTGCCACGCAAGTCATTTAAACGTAGTGCCTGATGGGCTTCACTTAAACCTAGCTCCCAAGGGGAACCAGCATAGCGAATGGAAGTGAGAGGACTGGCTGCAGTACCACCGTCATAACCTGAAATGGTAATTAAATCGGCATACGCCTTAGCCACCCCAGCAGCGATTGTCCCGACACCAGGCTCAGACACCAGCTTCACTGAAACCAGTGCCTCAGGATTCACCTGCTTAAGATCAAAAATCAGCTGCGCTAAGTCTTCAATCGAGTAAATATCATGGTGAGGTGGAGGCGATATTAGCGTGACTCCAGGTACTGAATAGCGTAATCGGGCAATCAGTTTATTCACTTTACTGCCTGGTAGCTGCCCGCCTTCCCCAGGCTTGGCTCCTTGTGCCACCTTAATCTGCAAGACTTCAGCATTCACCAGATAGTGTGGTGTCACCCCAAAGCGTCCAGAAGCAATTTGCTTAATTTTGGACACCTTATTTGTACCAAAGCGAACCGGGTCTTCTCCCCCTTCACCCGAGTTTGAACGCGCTCCTAAACGGTTCATTGCTTCAGCCAAGGCTTCATGTGCTTCAGGTGATAAAGCACCAAGCGACATGGCGGCACTATCAAATCGCTTAACGATCTCACTGATTGATTCCACCTGGTCAACAGCAATGCCTCGCTCTGGCAGCTGCAAACTTAGCAGGTCTCTTAGTGTTGCTGCTGAGCGTTGATTAACGTGATCAGCGTATTGCAGATAATCTTCATAGCGACCACTGCGAACCGCAGTTTGTAACGTTTGCACAACATCGGGGTTAAAACAGTGATATTCGCTGTTATGCACATACTTCAGTAAACCGCCTTGCTGGATAGGTTGACTGATTCGCCACGCCTGTTTTGCCAGCAATGACTGCTCTTGTTGAAAGTCAGTAAATCGCGCTCCAGCAATACGGCTAGCAACACCTTTAAAACAGAGATCAACCACCTCATCACTTAAGCCAATAGCCTCGAATAACTGAGCGCCACGGTATGAAGCAATGGTAGAAATCCCCATTTTAGACATAATCTTCAACAGGCCTTTTTTAATCCCTCTGCGGAAGTTTTTATTTGCCTCAATGGGGTCAATCATAACTTCCTGAGTCTGAATCAGGTCCCAAATCACCTCATAACTTAGATATGGGTAAATAGCTGTAGCTCCAAACCCAATGAGCACCGCAAAATGATGGGCATCACGAGCAGTACCTGTTTCTACCAGGATATTGGTGCTGGTACGAAGGCCAGTATCAATCAGTCGATGGTGTACAGCACCTGTTGCCATTGCGGCATGAATCGGTAGTTTACCTTTTTCGATATCTCTATCTGTCAGATAAACCACCACACTACCCGCTCTAACAGCCGCTTCAGCTTCATCACAAATACGGGTTAGTGCCTGTGCCAAGTCTTCTGACTGATCATAGTTTAAGTTGATTTTAACAACCCCTAATCCATGTCCATCATCTCTGGTTAAATTAAGGAATTTAGCCGGAGATAAAATAGGGGAACTAAGAATAACCCGTGCAGCATGTTCGGGGGTCTGTTCAAAGGGGTTCTTTTCCGCACCTAAGCATGTTTCCAGCGACATAACTATTGACTCCCGTAAGGGGTCAATGGGTGGGTTGGTCACTTGAGCAAACTGCTGACGGAAATAGTCATAAAGCGGACGCACCCGCTGAGAGAGGACAGCCATTGGCGTATCATCCCCCATTGAGCCTACTGCCTCTTGGGCATTTTCAGCTAGTGGGCGAAGTACCTGATCACGTTCTTCAAACGTAATCTGATACATTTTCATATGAGATTTAAGCGCTTCTTTATCAAAGTGGTCGATTCGGTAAGTATGTTCTATGTATTTTGACTGAATACGATGCGCGTGCTGCTTCAACCACTTTTTATAAGGCTGCTTGGTTTTCAGATACCCATCAATATCATGGGCAGTGTAAATGTCATGGGTTTCTGTATCGATAGCTAACATTTCACCAGGACCAACCCGGCCTTTGGCAACCACATCTTCCGGCTGATAGGACCAAACACCTACTTCCGAAGAAACAGTAATGTAGCCATTCTTCGTCATGACCCAGCGTGAAGGTCGCAAGCCATTCCGGTCTAACGCACAAATAGCACGAACACCATCTGTAATAACCAAGCCTGCAGGACCATCCCAAGGCTCCATATGCATGGAGTTGTATTCATAGAATGCTCGTAAATCAGGGTCCATGGTGTCTACATTTTGCCAAGCTGGTGGTACCAGCATTCGAATAGCACGGTAAATATCGACGCCACCCGTTACTAACACTTCCAACATATTATCTAGGCTGGAAGAGTCGGAACCCGTCCGATTAACCAGTGGTTTCACTGTTTCCATTTCTGGCAACAAATCACACTTAAACTTGCTGGTACGTGCTTCTGCCCAGTTCCGGTTGCCAGTAATGGTATTTATTTCACCATTGTGCGCTAAAAAGCGGAATGGTTGCGCCAAGTGCCAACGGGGCATAGTGTTGGTGGAAAAACGCTGATGGAAGACACAAATAGCTGTTTCGAACCGAGGATCACCCAAGTCCGGATAAAACTTGGGTAAATCAACAGGCATCATCAAACCTTTGTAAGTTACAACCGTATGAGACAAGCTACAGATATAAAACTCATCATCATCTGTCACACTTAAGCGAGCTCGACGTCTTGCCATAAATAACTTGGCTGCAAACTGTTCTTCCGTAAGGTTTTCAGGGCAGTTTACAAAGACTTGCTCAAACTGAGGCATCTGATCCAGAGCTATTGGCCCTAAGCACTCAGGATTGATAGGCACTTTCCGCCAACCAACTACCTTTAATGCTTGATCCGCCAGCTGATCATTCAATGCTTGTCGTGCAACTTCTGCTTTCGCTTCATCTGCACTAAGAAAGACCATACCCACCGCATAATGGGTAGCCAGCTCTGCTTGGAATAGCTCCCGGGCAACGGTTCGTAAAAAACTGTCGGGCTTTTGAATCAATAAGCCGCAACCGTCGCCTGTTTTTCCATCAGCAGCGATTCCGCCCCGATGGGTCATACATGTTAACGCCTGAATGGCGGTTTGCAGTAAGTGGTGGCTCTTCTGCCCTTCTTTATGGGCAATCAGGCCGAAGCCACAGTTATCCTTGAACTGCTCAGGATGGTAAAGAACTCGCATAAGGTACACTCTCAACGAGGAATTTCTTCAAAAAAAACAGTATGTTAGCGGCTTTTGCTTTAGTTGTAATTGATCACTGCCAACAAAAAGGGGGAAAACAGTTTACCCGTCATGTCACATAGACACAAATTTATGTCTCTACCATATAATAAAGGACAAACTAAAGCACGACACTGATTGTAATTTTACGTGAGTGACCACAGGAAGGTTACAGCGCTTAGTTATATTTACGAATCTCTTGCTGGATATTTTGAAGGCTTCGAGGCCAAGGGCTTTGTTGTTGTAGAGAGGGGGATAGCTTTTTGATTGCAGCGGTTGCCCGTTCATGACTTGAATAACGACCATAAGCCACTACAAACCAAGGCTGTCCTTTATGGCGAGTTTTAAAGTACTTGAGTTGTGGGTTATTTTTGTGACGCTGAATGAAGGTACGTGCGGCTGCTTCTGAACTGGTACCCAAAACCTGCAATACATAGTACTTGTTTGATTGCGCTAAAAACCAAGCACCATCTCCAGTGTACTTTTTAGCAACCGGTGTAGTTTTTGTTGTTTGGGGTTTGCTCGCCGGTTTTGGTTTTATTGTTTCAGTTTTCTTAGCCGGCTTTACTTCAGTCACAGGTGGCTTTTCAGCTTTAACCTCTTTTATTGGCGTTTCAGGTGAAGCTGGAGAATTACTCTGATCACGGACAACCGTGCCTGAAAGTGTGTCTTCTGTATTGTTGGCAGATGTCGCTTTCTCATTACCGGCGACATCCTTTTTAGCTGGAGTATCTGCAGATACTTTACGCTCATTTGGTTGAACACTGCCTTGTTCTTGAGGGTCATTAACCTTCTGTTTTGCTGTTGCAGGCGACTTATTCTCAGTTACCGCAACCGTAGGTAACTCAATATCCATAACGGTTGTGGCCACTTCTCCATTTTCGGGTGACTTTTCTGTTGATGGCGGTTGCGCTGTAGATGAGTCCCAGCGCGGAATGTCAACAGCAGGCTTAACCTCTTCATCGTTAATCTCTACAACAGCCTGATCATCAGATACAACACTTTCATCAACAGACATAAACTGTTGAATAATCACAAGCAATAACAGGAATAAAGCAACTGCAGAAGCAGCAACAAGGTGCTTGGTTGGAATGCCATATTTATTACTATCTTGTCGTGTACTCATACTGCCAAACAGCACCTCATGTGCATAAAAATTTACTTTACTAAAATCACCATCCGATAAGTTATAAATTTTGTCCAAATCTTCACTGTTTAGTTCAAACAGGCTGCTTAGTCCCGTACTTTCTAAACAGTGGTTCACATATTTTTTAGTATCTTCTCTGCTAAGATCCTCAAGCTGAATCTCATGCAACAGATCCTGGCTGTTAAGGTCAGGGTGGGCTTGCAATGTTTTTTGCAGTTGGGGAAGTGAAAATAATACGATATGGACAGGGTAATTTTCTTTTTCTGCAACTGAAGCCCAGGACACTAATAATGAAATCAATTGAGGGTCTAATTTATGGGCATTATCGATCAGTAGAATTAACTTTTGTGGCCGTGAAAACTCAGCAAGTAAATTTTTTAATAAAGCCTCATAATCCACACGAGTCACAGGCAATGACTTTCTGGGCGTATAGTGTCGTGTTACCTCATTAAGAAATTCTGTAATCCCCATCCCCACTGTGCCACTGACAATTAAGGGGTTATCGCCAGCTATTTCTTGCAAGAGGACTTTACAAAGATGTGTTTTGCCCGAACCTTCCTTACCCGTAACAAGCAACAATAAATGTGTAAACGTGAGTAAGTGTTGAATTTGCTTCAATACTTCTCCACGTCCAGCACCAGAAAAAAACAACCCTAACTCCCCTTGGTCAACAAAAGGATTCCGAGCCATACCATAAATACGAAGAAAATCACTCTTCGCAAGCTGGTCACTGCTGGCTTTAGCTGGGTTTGTCATTAGTCTACCATCAACAGATAATGCCATCCTTTGCCTATCATTTACCGATGGGTATCCCTTCTATTAGTAAGCCCCTTCCTTTCGGGGCTATAACGGGTCTAAGCTTGATTAATTATTAAGCAAGTCATATTCATTGAAACAAAATTTTCAATGAGCATACCCTCATAATAGACGCTAATAGCCAGATTAAATAAGGAAGATGAAGAACTTATAGCTTGTCGCTAAAAGGCTATCTATTAATATTGGTGCCGAAAGCCTATCCATGGCATCTAATAATGGTGGTAAATATCAGCAATTATAAAAACGCTAATAAATGTAGCGACTATACACTTTTTAATGTCGCAATAAGCGCATCATGATGAAAATCAGATGTCACTTTAGCCTTCCCTATTGCGTCTAAAAGCACCAAACGTAATGTACCATCCACCACTTTTTTATCCACAGCCATATGTTTTAAAAAGTCATCTGGCGTCATATCGGATGGTGACACAACAGGTAGTTTGGCTTGCACTAACAAGCGCTGCAAAACCTCTAGTTCTTGAGCTTCTAACCAGCCAAGACGTATCGATAAATCCACCGCCATCAACATGCCTACAGCAACCGCTTCACCATGTAACCAGTTACCATATCCTTCATGAGTTTCAATGGCATGCCCAAATGTGTGTCCCAAGTTCAGTATGGCTCTTATTCCACCCTCTCGTTCATCCTCAGCCACCACTTCAGCCTTCGCCAAACAAGAGCGTTTAATAGCATAACCTAGCGCAGTATCGTCACAAGCTAATAAGTCTTTGGTATGCATTTGCAGCCACGCATAAAATGACTGATCACAAATCAACCCGTATTTAATAACTTCTGCAATGCCAGCTGAAAGTTCACGTTTAGGTAACGATTTGAGCGTTGCGGTATCAGCCAGTACACAGCGCGGCTGATGAAATGCTCCAATCATGTTTTTGCCAAGAGCATGATTAACACCTGTCTTGCCACCTACGGAAGAATCAACCTGTGACAATAAAGTGGTGGGAATTTGGATAAAGTCTACTCCACGCTGATATGTTGCTGCTGCAAAGCCAACCATATCACCAATAACACCACCACCTAAGGCAATGAGTGTGGTAGTTCGGTTATGTCGCTTTTCAAGTAGCTGATCAAAGATTAAATTAACGGTATCCAGCGTTTTATAGGACTCTCCATCTGGTAGTACAGCAGTATCGACTTGAAATGCACTCAACGATGCTTTGACTTTGTTTAAATAAAGAGGGGCAACAGTTTCGTTGGTCACTAGCATCACTTGTCGACCACGAATGTAAGGGGATAATAAATCAGGCTGCCCCAATAGACCTGGGCCAATATGTATAGGATAACTCCGTTCACCTAACGCTACTTGCAAGGTTTGCATAGATTCATTCCACCCTGTTTTAATACACACACTAAGTCAGTTATCTTAAGAATGCATCATACACTTTCATTAAAAGTGACTGGCATCAGCTGTCACATACATGACACTTAATAGTCATTTTTATGTAAGTTATTTCTCTTAGTCTAACGGTGTAGTTGTTCTAGGTCATTACGAAAATGCCGCTTAAGCCGCTAGATGCGGCTTTTCTTTTAACACAAGCCCATCTAACCGACCAAACGTCCACAGTATAGCTTCTTTCCATCTCTCAATGCGAAACGATAACAGCACCTTCTTGATAATGAGTTATAGTTATATCAAACAACATTTGAGTGGTGATATGGATGAGAGGAGCAGGTGGAACGAACGGCGGGGTTGGACAGTTTTTAATTGGGCTGATCATGATGTGTGCTGGCTTCTACATGTTATTTAATGCCATTATGGTTAACTCATCGTTTAATATGGGTATGCGTCTATATGGTGCTAATTTATTTGGCGGTCAATTTAACATTACCAGTGGTATGGTAATGGTACCCTTTATTTTTGGTATTGGTATGCTGTTCTATAATGCTAAAAATTTTATTGGCTGGCTACTCACACTAGGTTCACTCACCGCGCTTATTTTTGGTGTTATTTCCTCTATACATTTTACTATGCGTTCTATGACTGCTTTTGAGTTAATTACCATTTTAGTGCTTGCAATTGGAGGCCTTGGTTTATTTTTAAGATCATTTAAAGCACAATAAAGCACACTAACTGCCTAAACAAATCCAAAAACTTAACACATTAATATAGCATCTATTGATAGCCAATCATTGTTGCATAAAAGCCCCACCTATAACTGTTAAAAATTAATTTATTTTTTTAGTAATACTTCATTTACAAGAAATATTTTCTCCATATACTGTAAGTACAAACAAGCAGTACATAGATCACCGCAAAAACCTGTTATTCAAAACTCTCATATAAGGAGTTACCCGTTGAAAATACTAACAACATCTCTATTACTTTTCTTGTCTTTATCAGTATCTGCTCAAGAAACTAAAGCACTTACTCAAAATAACACCAATTATATAAAAAAAATGGAAGCTGACACTATAACAATCGATGAGAAGCAAGCTGAAACAACATTAACCGGTGATGTTTTGATAACAACAAAAGAAGGTGAAAAATTAAAAGCCGAAAAAATAATAGTTAAAGAAAGTGATGGAGTTACTACCATAACATCAGAAGCTCATACTTTAACCGAATAATGATTACCCTACTAATCTACATGGTTAATTAGATAATAATTTTACCCAATACGAATAGTCTTTTGGTGCGGCCATCGAGTGACAAAGTCCCATGAGCCTATATTAATAGGTGATTGGGATAATGAACTCTACACAACGTCAACCAACAGCAATAGTACACAGCTCCCTCCTATCAAGAAAATTACTGCAGACTTATCACAAGAAGGTGAAGCCGAGATTGCCCCGAATCTATTAATTTATTTTTCTATTTAATAGAAAAAAGCCGCTACAGGCATTTCCACATCCTCAACATTATTAAACTCTTAAATCACTATGTCTACCATAGCAAAAGCCTAGCGAGTATATTCTATAATTCTATTACAAGCATTCATTAATTATCAATTAAAAAAGAAATTGATTGTTTGCTTTTTATACCTACCTTATTAACATATACGCAACATTCTCCTTAAAATGTTTTGCGAGTGCCATACAAACCAGCCTTTATAAATATTGCATAATCACTCCAAAACAATAACTAAATAATATCTACACAATCGTCAGTAGCTATTACAAAAACAAAATTTTCACTTCAGAAAAAATAATAGCTTAATCCTACACTCCAGTCTCACCTAATAATTATTGCTATTTGAGCGTACTGGAACAATATTTGCCAATATAAACTGCACGCTGTATTGCAGCAAAATCTTCCTAGACAGCCACCATTACTCATTACTTTAATAGATAAAATTATGGAGACCTCATATGCACCCTAAAAAAATTATTAATTTATGTGCAAGTATAATTAGCTTGCCTGCAATACTAGTGCTTGCCTTTAATGTTAATGCCGTCCCTCTCGACTGTGCCGGAGGATGTAGTGTGTCAGCCATTGACCCTTCAGATGGTTCTGAACACATTATAAGATACAGCGCTACAGCCCCAAACATCATTGATGATGGTTTCACTTTTAAAGAAAAAACCCCCGGAGGTTTAACTGAGTGGAGTGTTGATGGTAACAATGTTGTATTTTCTCAAGCTTCATTCTATCGCATCGGCGCTGGTGGTAATGAAATCCACCCCAGCAATAACTTTGATTTTGATAATTTCCAATCAACTGAGGATCAGGACGAAAAAGTAATTCATATCGTGTGGGATGGGGATAATGCCAATATTCGTATTGAAGAAATTTATCGCCTACAAACATCAAACGATGCAGGACGCATTTCACAAGTAGGCAAAGATATTATTATTACAAATAAAACAGGCAGCCCTATAGATTTAGACTGGTTCGAATACACCGACTTCGATATTCATGATTTTCTTGACGATAAAGTTGTCCATCGTATTCATGCTGGCATAGATGTGATTGATCAAGTGAATTATGATTCTAACTCAATTATTACCACACAAGCGTGGAGCACCATGCAAGACGGTGTTTTTATTTTCACTCAACCTACAGCATTTGATTTAGATATTTTTGGTGGTCGACTGGTAGAGTTTGGAGGACCAATTACGCTATTAGATGAGTTACTGGATAACTTACCTACTTCTTTAGATAGTTCACCTGAGGCACTAGGATTTCCAGGTGGAGCGGATCTTATTTTTGGGATGCAATATAGTTTTAAAGATGTCACTGATTCTGTTGTTATAAGAACAAATATGACATTACTACCCGTACCGGAACCATCATTGATTGGACTATTTTTAATTGGACTCTCTTTAATAGCAAAGCAACGTAAATCAAAAAAATTCTATTAGAAAAAATTATTTAAATATTTAAGTGTGAGTGCTACCTGAAGTTTAGGTAGCTCTTCAAATATCAGTTACCGAACCGAGCATTAACCACCTCTTCTCGCTGAGTGAACTTAAACTCAACACGTGTTGCATTACCACTGAACCGTGGTACATTAGAAAGCGCTTCAGGATTGGTAATATCAAGTGTGGTGCATCCAGGCAAATTATAGGTGCTTCTTTCATCTCCAGATGGCGTACACAGTGTTCGAGAAATAGGCACGATACTGCTTGACCCACCACGCAAAGTCACATTTACACGACTACCATCAATATTCTCACTATGGGTATGAAAGAAAAATCCACCCGCAGCAACATTCATACTGGTTAAACTTGGAACACCTTGCCCTGTTATACGCTTAAAAAAGTCAATTGCCGTCATTAAGTTTGCAGGCTCAACAAAATAAACTCGATTACTTGTCTCAGAAGGTATTGAGTTATCTATTAGGCTATTTACAGCATCCTGATTAATTGGCATACCTTCTCTCCTTATGTTAACTGTATGTTGACTTTTAAAGTCACGTCATTTTGGGTGAATTTTCCCAGTAATAAAGTACATTAGACCCTTTCACGAACAAAAATATTGCTTACGCTTTTTGACAAGCCTCTCATTTTTACAACTTTAATTTCATAAGGTCAGAATAAGTAACTCATAAGAAGGTATGAATACATTGTCTTTGGATTTTAGCTAGACAAGCTAATTACAAGATGGATATACCCAATACGAATGGTTTTTAGGTGCGGCCATCAAGTGACGAAACCCCATAAGCCTATATTAATAGGTGATTGGGGTGAGGAGTGAAGATAACAAAACCTAGAAATCATTCGTAAAAGGTATAAAGTCAAAATATTTGTGGCAGGAGAAAGTTACTGACTATAGTTTTCTGACGCACTTTCAAGGCTGTTAATATCACCTGCACAGATATACTTTTTCAACGCATTAAATTTTCGCTCAGGCCACTTGTAAATATTTAGAAGAAGAAGCCTTTCAATAACATCCTCAGGAAACCGTGTTTTAACCACTTTTGCAGGGTTACCAGCGACAATTGTGTAAGGTGCAACATCCTTTGTTACTACCGCATTGGCAGCAATCACTGCACCTTCACCTATTTGAATGCCAGGCATAATCATGGCCCGCATACCAATCCATACCCCATCATGAATAACTGTATCGCCTTTTCCTTCATACGATTCTTTCACTTGTTCAATAAACGGGTAAAGACAAAACCAGTTAATTTGGTGATTATGGTTTCCTCCCATTAAAATAACAGCTTCTGCTCCTATACAGACATAATCACCGATATACAGCTTATCAACCTCCCATAGCGATTCCCATGTATTTAAGCTGTATTCATCACCATACAGATAACGTACAACTGATGCTTCAAAGCTACCACTCCACGCATCACTGTAATAGCTATGAGTTCCTTTAATATGAATGTTAGGATTTTTCACGGTTTCATGTAAAAGCTCAATTTTTGACCAGTGTTTTTGCTCACTCAACTTACTCATTCCTTTATTACTCTTATATATACCCAAAACGAAGGGTTTTTAGCGCCGACAACAAACTCTAAAAATGATTCGTGAGGGGTATAAATGATTAATCAAACTAATACTAACCAGTCAACTCAGTATAACGAGCTGTTTAGCTTTATGTCATTGCTACCATCTAATATACTTCTAAATGAGGATGGGAACCTTTATCATTTAAGACGATCCAAACAACCATGACAGATATTGGGTTATTGAAAGAAAGTATATGAACTACAACCACATGTAAGAAAGTTGTCTAAAGTCTGGGGCTAGATCACTTGACGGCCACACCTAAAAATCCTTCATTATGGCTATATAAACAATGTATAACCACCTAACTAAGCAAACATACTAAACTGCTTAGCACAAAAATATAAAGCTTATGGCTACAATAGAGTAATGTGGTTTGACTGATGATAAAAGGTAAGCAGCAATGCCTAAACTGAAAAATACTAAAGATGAATACGGCTGGATCTCTATCAGTTTGCACTGGCTAGTTGCTATTTCAGTTATTGGTCTTTTTATTCTTGGCTTATGGATGAGAACTTTAAGCTATTATGATCCTTGGTATCAACTTGGTCCACACATCCACAAAAGCTTAGGCGTAATCTTATTTACCGTACTTATCTTACGTGTATTAGTACGCCTGTTTAACCCTCCACCAACCCCATTACTAACACTAAGTAAATTTGAGCGAGTTGCGGCTCATAGTGTGCATATTCTGTTATATGTGTTGCTTTTTTGCATCATGATAAGTGGATATTTAATCTCAACAGCTGATGGTAGGCCCATTGAGGTTTTTAACTGGTTTAATATCCCTGCAACTATAACGGGCATTGAAAATCAGGAAGATCTCGCAGGGGAAATCCACTACTACCTAGCACTTTCTGTCATTATACTCGCAGGCATTCATGCACTTGCTGCATTTAAACATCATATTATTGATAAAGATAATACACTAAAACGAATTCTGGGGTTAAGTAAACCATCCCCGTAAAACAACACAAAACCATGCAAAAAAGGAGAGCTCATGAGCATTCTACGTAAAAGTCTAGCCATTGCATTATTACCTGTTTCGATGTCTCTTGCTTCTATTACATCAGCAGCAGACTATGTTATTGACACTAAAGGTTCACATGCCTTTATCCAATTTAAAATACAGCATCTTGGCTATAGTTGGCTGCTAGGTCGTTTTAATGAATTCGAGGGAACATTCAGCTACGATGATAAAAAACCAGCCGATTCAGAAGTTAACGTCATCATTAAAACAGCAAGCGTTGACTCTAACCATGCAGAGCGAGACAAGCACTTACGCAGTAAAGACTTTTTGAATGTTAGTAAGCACCCGACAGCAACATTCAAAAGCAAAAAAATCACCGATAATGGTAATGGTTCAGCAAAACTTATTGGCGATCTTACCCTAAATGGTGTGACCAAAGAAATCACCATTGACGTTAGTAAGATTGGTGAAGGAAAAGATCCTTGGGGTGGCTATCGTGCAGGTTTTGAAGGAACAACGAAGTTTGCCTTAAAAGATTTCAACATTAGCAAAGACCTTGGCCCAGCATCACAAGAAGTAGAAATGTACTTATCTATCGAAGGCATTCGCAAGTCATAATAATTTCGAGCCTTACTCATTACACTGTAGATACTACACAATTAAGTGTATACCCTCAAAGTAACGCTGAGGGTATACTATCTGTTGCACTTTTTTTACCTTTACTTTTCATATACCCCTATAAAGAGGTCAGTTAAAAGTAAAATGATTGGACTTACAAAGATGCACTCTCATACTGAATCTATATGACTAGTTTGAAGAGTTTTTTACCTTTTGCAGTTAGCTTTACTCTGCGATACCGAGCATCATACATTTGGCTGGGCATATAACGTATCAAATTGTGTTTTTTTCCTACTTTAATGATACAATCTAAATCATTTTTAGATAATGTCCCTCGTAATTCATTGAGTTCTCCATTACTCTCTTCTAATAACTCACAGAATTGTCGAAAACGAATCAAACCACTCACTGTCATTTTGTCTAAATGCATCTGAGAAATTTTCTTTAGATTCTCCATCCTTGAATCCCTGTTATTCTCGTTTTTTACTATTGTGTTTTTACTTACAACATCCCCAGAGAGAATCGTTCTAAGATAATTATTATTAACTGAATGATCTTATTAACCCAATTTGATTAACATAAAATAAGAGCAGTCAACATAAAAACACGGTTCAAGCTATTGCTAAACAAAAAATTATATCAAAATAATTTATATACTACACTGAATACTTTACTTCTATACGAATTTAATTCTAATACTTCTAACGATCATCCATCAACTGATGTATATATACTCTTCGCGAATGATTTTTAGGCTTTGTTACCATCGCTCTTGACCACCATGGATGGTGGGAATGCAGTTTATGCAGGAGCATTTAACTGCCACCACAGTCATTTAGTTTATCTAAACTCCTGGGGCTTCATCGCTCGGTGGCCTCGCCTAAATAACCCTTCGCTGTGAGTATATACCACTTTATTTTGACACCTAAAAATGATTCATTATGGGTATAAATAACAGGAAAGTAATAGCAAGGAAGCAATTATTACTTGGTATTCACGAAAAATGAAAGCCTAAAACAAAACATAAGTTCAAAAAATTATCTAAATGCCTGTTCATCTTCACTTTTTTACAGACGAAAACATCCAGCACTTAACAGCATTTATTCTCACCCTGTGATTAATACCTTGCAATCAACTTGGGTCTGCAGTCTCTTTATTCTCCGCAGGAGGTATTGGCGAAATATAACCTATACCTAATAACAGTCCCCCAACAACTAAAAATGCAGCAATTCTAGCAAGCGTGCCAGTTGATGATAAATCAATAAGAAAGAGTTTTATCACCACAATAGACAATAGTACTACTGCGCAAACCCACAGCCAACGCCATTGAATCCGTGTACTGCAAAACATTAATGCGGCACCTGTTGCCGCCCAAAATATAGAGTACACCGCTTGAACTAGCGCTGTAGAAAACAATGTTGAAAAGTCATAGTAAATTCCAACCCAGTGGTGAAGCACTCTGGCAATGATGAAATTAACCCATATAAAAGCAACAATGCCCAGCAAACCATACAGGATTTGATACTCAACTCTAGGTAATAACTGGCTACGACGGCAGCGAATCCACCAACGAATAGTAAGCAGCCAACTGCCTATCCACACAAGATCAATAGGATTCAACAACGGAATATATACTAATGGCTGGCTATTGCCTGAATGTCCCAGTGAAATTAACTGCCATAGCAGCATGACCGCTAACAGCGGCACTGCAGTTAATCGCCAATATGCACGCTGATGTGCTGTAACAGGCCATGTATGATGAAATTGTATGCCTGCAAATATCAACAATGGACCTAGCATTAAAGCACTAAAAACCCAAGCACTACGAGCGTTAAACCATAACAGTGCAAACTCATAGCCCCCCCAGCTAAAAAGCACTGCTAGTAACCAGGCACAAACTGCATGGTTAATTCCTCTCAAGGGAATTACCCAAGGCATCCAGTCACCTCGCCACAGCTGCTGCACCAACCACATAAAGGTTAAGGGCCATAACCAATAACCACCATCACTGATTGGACTCTCCTTCGTCAACATAAAGCCCATTAAGGTTATTGCGATGAATGTAATGAACAGCCATATATGAGACTGTAGTAAAGGCCAGTCATACCATTCATCAATCCCTTGTAATACAACACTGGTAATCACAGCAAAGACGAGTAAAACGGTAAAAAACCAGCGATCGGCCACAAACATATCAAAATGCTCAATCGCTCCGCCATACCACCAGCACAGCCCCCATAACCAACCAATGGTTTCCAGCCACGCCGAACTACGCCAATTTACTGGTGCTAACTTGAAAGACCAATAGGCACTGAAAAATGCGGCTAAGGAAATCAACGAAGTAGCAAGCCAGTTTGAGGGAAGTGCAGCAATCAGAGTATAGTTTGGCGTAATATCAAATAGGAAAATGACTGCTGATAATAGCTGTAACAGAATCCCAAACCACATAAGCCTGCGGTTCAGCTGGCGTAATGCCAGCCATATTAAACCAGCACCCTCAATTGCCCATGCTGCACTACTCCATTGCCCATCCAGCGCTAAAGGTAACGATATACTGCAAAATAACAGGCCCAAGGCATAGTAAACTTGTCCTAGCAAAGGCAAAGTCAGTACTGTTGTACTTTTAATTACACGTGCTAAGCCAAAATAACAACAGCCTAAAATAAGCGCACTAAAGGCTAGAACATTGGGTTTATGCAGCGTTAACAACGTTTGCCAGGTAAACGCTACAATAGGAGAACCCAACACCATTGTACTATCCACATAAAGACCTGAATTAATCCACCCCCCTTGCTGTATATATTGAGCCAACTGCATTTTTATTCTGCGCGCATACAGTAGACCAATGAGTGTGTACAAGACTAAGAATGCAATAATGAAAAATTCCACCACCACAAAGAAGCTGGAATGATAGCGCGCCACTCCCCAAGCAGATGCAATAATAACTGTGAATATAAAACCTAATACATTAAGCAACCGCCAAGCCTTGAACCAAGCGATCAAGGCTATTCCTATATTTAGCATTAAATAAAAACTAAAAAGATGAATATAGTTGCCTTGTCCTGTTGATATCAGCACAGGTGCTAAAAAGCCTGCAACTAACGCTAATATGGCCATACTGCGTGCATCTTGCAAAATTGCCAGGTATGCAGTTACTCCAATAAGTGACAACATTAATACAAAAGTAACAAGTGAGCTAAGGAGCTGGTAGTAGCTAAAGGCGGCAAACAATGTAAGGTATATGATACCTATGCCCCCACCTTGAACAATTAGGCCATAAACCCTTCTCGTATGACGCAACTTCCAGCCAAAAATGAGTAAGCCGGCACCAAGCACACATACCGCCAATAGCCTTAGCTCTATAGAAATCAGGTCTTGCTCAGCTACATACTTCAATAAAAAAGCAACACCAAACAGCAAGACAATTACACCCACTCTCACGACCACATTACCTGTCGTAAAGTAGTTGATGATAAAAGTCATCAATCGGGAAATAACATCTGGTTGATACGTATCATCAACGCTTACTGACGTTTCTTTTGTAGCCCACGCTTGATCATTAAAGTGTTTTTGCTGACTTAAAGTCTCTCTTTCTTCTTCCGCGTGATGCTGTGCAACAGCAGCCTGTTCATGTGCTGTTGCTAATTGTTCTTGCTCCGATATAGCTGAAGAAGAGACATGAGCAGTAACTTCTGTTACTGCTGACGGAGCTGAAGCTTTTTCAAGAACATCATCCACCTCCGTATTTGGCGCGGCTACATCCATTAAAGATGGGGGTGAAGACTTATTAGTAGCGGAAAACAAAGAAGAAAGTTGCTGAGTTAATTCTGTTATCTGTTTATTCAGTGCAGTGATTTGCTCACTTGAACGCTTTAACTGAAAACGTAACTCACTAATAGCCCCCTGTAAAAAAAAGTTCCATACAACCAAGCCAATCACAACCAAGGGAACTAATCCTACAAGTATTATTAACAACTCCATGGCAGTTACCCATGCTTTAACTATTTATAGTGATAAGGCACTTATAGTCATTTTGAAGGTACCTTCTCAGCTGAGGACGCTATACAGCACGTTTATAAAGATCTTACTGTCGTGTAACGGCTTAGCATATGTCTTCGATGATGAAAAAGTATGTGGCAAGTAAAATGTAGCATATTTCACACTTACTGATGGTCAGCACACATCGTTTTTTATTGATACGTTAGCTGTTATAGCAGCTTGAAATATGAAATGAGGTAGAAACAACCAAGCATTGAGGATTTATGCAAACCCTCAATACAAGTATGGAAAAGAGGTAATATATACCCAAAACGAAGGGTTTTTAGTGGGGCTAGTCTGGTCTGTTAAGACTAGCGATAGCATAAACTGCATTCCCACCACCCTTGGTGGTCAAGAGCAGTACTACTCTGAGCGTTGATAAATCATATCCCAGACTCCGTGGCCTAAGCGATGACCTCGCTTTTCGAACTTGGTGAGAGGACGAAAGGCAGGACGTTCAATATATGGATAGTACTCAGTTGCTGTATTCTTAAAGCCGTTGGCATTTTCTAAGACAGCAGCCATATGTTCTGCATAGTTTTCCCAGTCAGTCGCCATATGGAAAACCCCTTCGAGCACAAGTCTTGAGCGAACAAGCTCAGCAAAGGCAGGCTGTACCAAACGCCGTTTATGATGACGCTTTTTATGCCAAGGATCTGGAAAATAAAGCTGCACTCGTGAGAGTGAAGATTCAGGAATGCAATGTGATAAAACTTCTACTGCATCATGACAAAAGACTCTTAAATTCGTTAACCCTTGCTTATCTGCTTCATTAAGAAGTGCACCTACCCCAGGCCGATGAACTTCAATACCGATAAAATTATTCTCAGGACTCTGCTTCGCCATTTCTAACAACGAATGTCCCATGCCGAAACCAATCTCTACGATAGTAGGTGCCTCTCGGCCAAATAGCTGGGTAAGATCAATTTGGTCAGGCGTATAATCCAGCCCCATTTTGGGCCAAACTTCATCCCAACCTCGTTGCTGCCCAACCGTCATCCGCCCAGCGCGAATAACAAAACTTTTTATGACCCGGTGCTTTTTACCTGGTACAGAATCCTCTGTCATCACTCTATCTCTACTACACAATAACGCTCAGTTTCGCCAAGACTAACAAGTTATCCCTTAATAGCCTTTTAGTGACCATATATATTGAATACATATTAGCTGCCACCCACTATAACCTTGGCGCTTACTTTGATACACCCTCAGTGAAGGCTATAAAGTGCAAATTATAGGGATTAGCCAGGTCAATGCCAGACTTGACTACAGGTTTTGCTCATTGCTTTAGGTTAGTGCTTTTACCATCATAACAGTGATATTCAAATAGGGTTAACAGGCCCTAATCAGCCTTAAGCCTGAGACGAGCGTGTTTTCGCGCTAATACCACCAATAACAACCACCCACTCAATAACAGTATCCCACCCAATGGCGTGACCATACCAAGCCAACGAATACCTGTGATACTGAGTAAGTAAAGGCTACCGGAAAAAAGCAATACACCCATTAAAAAACAGTATCCAACCCAGTTAATCATTGAGTGTTTTATATGTGTGTCAGCAGCAATGTAAAACTGACCCACTAGCAGCAATCGAATTTTGACCCACCTGAGTAAAATACCACCGTTTAAGCTTAAGTGTGTGGTATCGATGACATGTTAACTCAGGAGCTTGCAGTGGAAATACACGTACTAAAACGACAAGGCATGAGTATTCGTCGTATATCAAGAGAACTGGGCCTATCACGTAACACCGTTAGACA